>SLCF01000140.1 GCA_007125955.1 Bacteroidales bacterium
CAGCATCATATGCTGCCCGGTACAGAAATACTTTGCCTTGGGACAGCGGGTTGCAATTTCCGCTGCAGGCACTGCCATAACTGGCATCTTTCCCAGCGCACTATCGAAGAGATTGGCGATTACTATGATCATCCGCCTGAAGGGGTTGTTAAGAAAGCCCTTGAAATGGGTGTGCCCACAATATCGGCCACCTATAATGAACCGACCTCTTTTTATGAATACCTCCTGGATTATGCAAAACTGGCAAAAGAGAATGGACTGAAGATCCTTTGGCACACAAATGCTTATATGAAGCCTGAACCTCTGAGAGAGCTGCTTAAGTACACCGATGCGGTTACGGTTGACCTGAAGGGGTTCTCAGCAAAAGCGTATGATAATTCGGATGCGGAGCTTGCACCCGTTTTGGAAACCCTTAAAATCATCAAAGAAGAAGGGGTGTGGCTTGAAATAGTAAATCTTGTTATTCCTGGAATAAACGATTCAATGCAGGAGATAAGGTATATGTGCGAATGGATAAGAGACAACCTGTCACATGAAGTACCACTTCATTTTTCAAGGTTCTTTCCCAACTACAGGCTTACGAATATTCAGGCCACACCTGTTCAAACCCTTGAAAGTGCATACAGGACTGCCCGTGATGTGGGAATCGATTATCTAACGATTGGCAATGTTCCTGGTCACAGGCATAACTCTACATTTTGCCCGGAATGCGACAATATGCTTATTCGCCGTACCCATTTCCAGGTAAAGGAAATAAACATCAGCAGGGGCAGGTGCAATTCCTGCGGCCATGTTATACCAGGCATCTGGGCTTAAATAGCGGGGTATGCGGAAAAGAGTTGTTCTTGCAATAGTAATAATGGGTTTCAGCGGACTTGTAGCCGAAATAGTTCTTTTACGGGAATTGCTGGTTGCTTTTCATGGCAATGAACTGTCAATCGGTATAGTGTTTGCAAACTGGCTTCTGCTGGAGTCCGCCGGCGCTTTTTTCCTTGGCAAGAGAATTTCTAATGCCCGGTGGAATCTGGGAATATTTGTCCTGACAACGGTTCTTTTCACTCTGTTTTTCCCGGCTGCCGTCTATGCGGCCAGAGTATTCAAGGATTTTCTTCCGGTTGTTGCTGGTGAAGGACTTGGCATGCTGCCTATGTTCTACGTTTCATTTCTGGTGCTTCTTCCGGTAAGCCTTCTTCATGGAGCGCTCTTTACTTCAGGATGCAAGCTTTACCATATTTACCAGAAGGACGGTGTGGATGGTAACGAACGTAAAAGGAAAAAGGGAGCGGAAGCTGGTACTGAAACCGCTTTGCCCGGAGGCAAACCGCAACCGGGTATATCCCCGAATCCGCAGGAAGCCGGTTTTCCCGGAAGCACTTTAAAAAATGGCGAACGCCCACTTTTATCTGATTTGCAGGGCGCGTTCAGCATTTCAAGGATATATATTTATGAAACTGCCGGAACTATTGCGGGCGGTTTGATATTGACATATATTCTTATTCCTTGGATCGATTCTGTAAAAATAGCACTTGTGGTCGCCCTGATAAATATTTCAATTTGTTCTGCTTTGCTGAATCCTTTCAGAAAAGGACCCATTGCAATCAAGGAAAAGATTGCCGGTATATTTACAGTATTGCTTGCTCCTGTCACAATGTTTTTATTGATCGGCAACGGGGCTGAAAAAATTCATTTCTCATCCCTGGAAAGGCAATGGAGAGGGCAAAACCTGATTGATTACAGGAACTCACATTACGGTAATATTGTGGTAACCGAAAGCGGGGGTGAATACACATTTTATTCCGATGGGTTGCCGGCAATTACGACACCCAATCCCGATATAGTATATATAGAGGAGTTCGTTCATTTCCCGATGCTCTCACACCCTGCTCCTGATGAGATACTTATCCTCAGCGGAGGTGCAGGAGGTGTTATAAGAGAAGTGTTAAAGCACGAAGTAAACAGGGTGGATTATGCAGAAGTCGATCCGATGCTTCCCGGGATAATTAAAAAGTATCCCACCTCCCTGACTGTGGCAGAGCTTGAAGATCCCAGAGTAAATACCATGTATGTTGATGGCAGGTTCTTCCTTAAACGGACAGATCATGTTTATGATGTTATTTTCAGTGGCTTCGGCGACCCTTCGTCACTTCAAACCAACAGGTTTTTTACGCGGGAGTTTTTTTCACTGGCAAAAAGCAGGTTGTCTGAGGATGGAATCCTGGTTCTGGCACTTCCCGGTTCCTTAACATATATGAGCGATGAACTTGCTGATCTGAATGTTTTGACCATCAACACGTTGAGAGATGTATTTCCCCATGTCAGAATTATCCCGGGAGATGGCAAAAACATCTACCTCGCTTCAAAATCGGGAGAGGTAACCGAAGTTCCGGTTGCCGGTTTGTCAGAAAGGATCGAAAAACGAAACCTTAAACTTGACCTTGTTTCGCCGGGCTATTTGGAATACAGGCTGGATCAACGTTGGCTGGACTGGTTTATGGTTAATACTGAAGGAAGTACTGGCGAAAAGAATCTCGATTTCAAGCCTCTCGGTGTTTTTTACAGCCTTATTTACTGGAACGAACAGTTTTCCCCTGCTTTTAACAACTATTTTGCTCGCAGTGAAAATATTAACCTTTTCTATGCAGCTATTGTTGTATTGCTGTTTTTTCTGATTTTAGCCTCTATGTCTTCATGGATGAAGAATCCGGTAAAACCTGCAATTTCATTTTGCATTTTTTCCACCGGGTTTGCAGGGATGCTTTTCGACCTGATACTGATCTTTGCATTTCAGGTTATTTACGGCTATATCTTTTACTGGCTTGGGCTCCTGGTTACCGCTTTCATGGCAGGTGTGATGGCCGGGGGGCTTTGGATGTCGGCTTATCTAAAAAGGAGAGAAAACACATTTACTGCAATTATAAAACTGGAGTTTGCTGTAATTGCTTTTGCAGTTCTGCTGCCATGGATATTTATCAATGCCGGTACATTTCTCGTATATCAATGGTTCGATTATCTTCTGAAGGGCATCTTTCTGCTTCTTTCTTTTGCTTCAGGCATACTGGTGGGAGGGGAGTTTCCGCTTGCAAACCGCGAATATTTGAAGATGTCGCCTAATCTGGGCGGAACAGCCGGATTGCTTTACAGCTCCGACCTTATGGGAGGTTGGCTTGGTGGTATTATTGGAGGAGTAGTTTTGTTGCCGGTGCTGGGCCTGTTAGAAACTTCGCTTGTTATCGCTATGGTCAAGATTGCAAGTTTGGTTTTGCTGGTATTGAAAATCAGGGGAAATGCTGTGATACCGGCATAGCCCGGTATCACAGCAAAAAAAGAACTATTCAGGCATATCAGGCAGCTCAGGCATCCCTTCATATTTTACTACATGTTCAGGCCTGCCGCTGAAAACAAAACTGTTGTTCCTGTGATCCCTTTCGTCAAGCGATATGCGCCTGAATACATCCCCCCAGTTTTCGAAATCCCCGAACTCCTTTACCCGCTCTGATTTAACAGGTTGCTCGTCAAGCTCCGGATGGTCTTCCACAAATTTTGCATATACATGTTCAGCATGGTCTTCGAACTCACCATTAAAATGGAAAGCTCTCCTTATGCTGAAAAGTGCCATAAAGAATGAAAGCAACCTGTAAACGGAAACCATGGTGCAGGAGACGATACGGGAAAGATACCAGGCTTCTTTCATGTTGTCTTCCTTCATTTTCTCGTTGGCCACCAGCAGATGCGAGTACTCATTGTCCTGTGCTTCCCTTCCCCAGTGCATGATCTTGTTAGCTTTGTTTACCAGTTCCTCCTTTTTGTATTTGCAGGTCATTCTTTTGTACTGCCTGTTTTCCCATGCCCTGTAAGGGATACTGGCCAGTATTTCAAGAAGTTTAATCTTTGAAAGGGTAGTCTTCCTCCCTGCAACAATATCCATCGAGATGAAAAAAAACTTTGCAGCAAGAGTATACTTAAAACGCTCCCTTGCCAGAGTCGCCTTGTGCTCTTTTTTGAGATCAACCATATTCACTTCTGTTAATGTTTAAGAATAATAACTTTTTGATATAAATAACCGCTTTTATTGAGAATGCTGTGGTTTAATCCCTAAAAATAACTAAATATATAAATAAAAGATTAATTAAAAAATGGGAACTGTTATTTTGACCAATTTGTGGCAATCTAATCTGATTGCCTGGCAGCCTGGTTAATCCTTTCTAAACGATTGAATTTTCATATATGTAAGTGTGCGCCACAACCATTCCACAGGCCCGAACCTGAAACGTTTCAGCCAGTAATGGCTCCAAAGTAACTGTACAGGGTAAATTGCAATAGCTATAAGTATCCCCTGCCAGTAATTAATCTTCCCGTATAATCCCAATCCATAAGAAAAGAAGATTGTTGTGCAGATAACCGATTGGGCGAGGTAATTTGTAAATGCCATTCTGCCTGCTTTGGAGATATATTTACCTGTTTTTTTAAACACCCCTTTAACGTACAGCAGCGACAGAATATAAAGGTAAACCATCATCATTGCAGGGCCGCCTATGGATACTGAAGTTATCATTAATACCATATCCCATCCCGGCCTTATCATTGATGAGGTTTCACCATAATAAACATAAGAAATATTAAGAACAACAGCTACCGGAAGGCACCAGTAAAAGACTTTTTTAAGTTTTTTAACTCCGGCAGAAATATTGTGAAAGATCTTTTTCCTTCCAAGAAGGAAACCTACCAGGAAAAGTGATACAATATTGGGGAACATGAATATTATTCCGTTTACAGAATAGAGATATTCGTTTATCCTGACTTTGAAAATATCTGCAAAGGTTCCTGAACTGTATACCGATAAGGCTTTATTGATAAAATCCGCTGCATGCTCCTCCTGCATTTCAAATGCAGCTTCTATTTCAACGGCCGCTTCTGGTATCATCATCATAAGCTCAATTGACCCAACCATCACGGATGTCAAAAGTATTGGCAGAAGGATAAAGACAATTGCCCAGATAATGATTGTCCTGTCGGATGATTTGGCAAACCAGGTCATGATAAACCCGAAAATAGCATAGACAACAAGTATATCACCATACCATAGAAGCAACACATGTAATATTCCAAAGAGCAGAAGATACAGCAACCTTATTCTGTATCTTATTAGTAATGGTTTTATGGAACCTTCAGCTTTTTTTATGAAAAAGTAAAAACCGGCACCGAAAAGGATGGAGAAGAGGGGGTAAAACTTTCCTTCAAGAAAGAACCATATCAGCCATTTGGTGATTTTATTGGACAGGTCGTCCCATAGAATATACCCGCCGGCCTGGGTAAAAACCGGGGAGTTAAAGTAGGAAATATTGACAAGGAGTATACCGAAAATTGCTATGCCCCTGAGAAAATCGAGAATATCCTTTCTTTCCTTTGATGCAAGGGGGGAAAGTTTAGGATTTTGCATTGTTCAAATACTTTTTATTGGAGATAATTGACACCGGACAAACTTAACGGCTCTAAAAATACCAGACTACTTATAACTGTAATTGTAAAACCTGAGTATATCCTCCCTTTTTACAGTGTCTACCTTTACACGGCTTATCCTTGTTTCTTCAAGGGGCCTGTCCCTGTCATCAGTGGGTTTTCCTGCTATGATGTCAATAACCTCGAGGCCGCTCATTACCTGGCCGAACACCGTGTACTCCCCGTCGAGATGGGGAGCAGCCCTTTCGTTTTGAACTATATAAAATTGTGTGGGACTGGAGTTTTTTTCCGGATTTCTTTCGCCACCGTAACGTGCAGCGCCAATGGAACCCCTGCGGTGAGTGATTTGCGGATCGATTTCTGCAGGCACATGCGGAGGTATTATACCCTGTTCCCAGCCGGGAGTGATATTGCTTGTTGCAGGATCGCCCGACTGGATCATGAAATTGTTTATCACACGGTGAAAGATTATCCCATCATAAACACCGGCTTTTGCAAGTTTCACGAAATTCTCCTTATGCAATGGAGTGTCGTCAAATAGTAAAAGAATGATATTACCGTGTTCAGTTTCCAGGGTAACAAGGTAATCATGCTCACTGTCGGGTATCGCCTCTTGAGCGGAAAGAGCAAACGGGCTCAGTAAAAGCATCAGCAATACTGAACTGAACAAAATGGTCATTTTACGATGTATTACTTAATTTTTACTGATGTAATGATTAGCTGTATTTGATAACTTCCACCGGGCATTCTTCGGCCGATTCTTTAATACAGTCTTCGTTTGCAGCAAAATCTGCATCTTCTTTAACAACTGCTTCATCAGGCATTTCAAATACCTGCGGGCAGATATCCTCACACATTCCGCATGAAGTACAACCTTCTTCAATCCAAACCTTTGTAATAGCCATGATTTTTAGTTTTAGGTTTTTGACGTCTGATAAAAGATTCTTTATATGCAAATATAAGGTCTATTTCATATCTGAAAAAAAATATTGCTATATTGAGCGATTATTTTTTTACATAAACATTGGCCGATTCTTAATTTTTTAATAAAAAACTTAATTATGAAAAAAATATTTGTGTTTTTAGTTGTAATGATACAGTTTGTTTTGGTTTGGGAGGCTACTGCCCAGGAAAACAAAAAACTGATAGAACAATCTACTTATTATGAATGGAAAAATGTTGGCAGCCACCAATTGAGCAAGGACGGCGAGTGGGCTTCATTTGAGATCAACCCCCAGCGTGATGGCGACGGGTGGTTGTATTTAAAAGATGTTGGCGGGGGAGATATCGATTCTGTAGCAAGAGGAACGCGCGCTTCTTTTTCTCCTAATTCCAACTTTCTTGTTTTCAGGGTGAGGCCCGAGGCGGAACTTATTATCAGGTCAGAAGAGGAAGAGGATTTTGATTTGCCTTCTGACAGCCTTTTTATATGGGATCTCCCCAACAGGTCGATGACCAGGATAGCCGGTGTTAGATCTTTTACAACAGCAGACAGGGAATCGGACTGGATCTTGTATGAGAAGACCGACCCTGAAGCTGCAGGGAACAGATTGATAATTTATAATCCGGTAACCGGTGATAAGTATTCCTTTGAGAATGTTGACAATTACACTTTTTCACCAAACGGCCGGCTTGCAGGAATGTTGATAGATGAGGGCGGAACGGACCGCCATGCAAAAGTCAAGCTCTTTAATACGGCAGATCAGACCACAACTACAATTCTTGACCGCAAAGGTGTTGCCGATCGTCTTACACTTGATGATGAGGGCATGCAGGCGGGTTTCCTTTTTTCCGCTGATCAGGAGCAACCACGTATATTTGATCTTTATTACTGGCAGGAAGGAGAACATCAGGCTTCACTTGTTGTTGATCCCTCTTCTGAGAATATGCCCGAAGGCTGGAGTGCTAGTATAAATGGATCTCTTAATTTTTCCGACAGCGGTTCGAGACTTTATTTTGGAACGGCGCCCGATCCTCTGCCCGAACCCGGGGAGCCGGGAAGGCACGAGGATTATCATGTTGAAGTATGGCATTACAAGGATCCCCTGATCCAGTCGCAGCAAAACGTTCAGAAACAAAGGGAACTGCGGAGGACTTACGATGCGGTATTCCATATTAATGACCGGCGCATGGCTCAGCTTGCACGCGAAGACATGCCCGAACTGAGAACAATTCAGGGAGGTGAGGGAGATATTGCTCTTGGATCTTCACATCTGCCTTACAGAAGGATGACGACCTGGACATCAAGTAATTATCGTGACTATTATCTTGTTGATGTAAATACAGGTGAAAGGGAAATGGTGCTTGAAAAGGATTTGTTTCATACAAGCCTTTCTCCTGACGGCAGCTTCCTGATTTACTACAATTACAAAGACAGAAGCTGGTACTCTATGTCGGTTAACGACAGAACAGTAAGAAATCTCACTGGAGAGATACCTCATGAATTTTACAATATTCTGGATGACAGGCCCCAGGAGCCTTCTCCTTACGGGATAGCCGGTTGGGTAGAGGATAACCGTTATGTATTGATATACGATCATCACGACATATGGCAGGTTGATCCTGAAGGCAGTCAGGAACCCGTAAACCTTACCGGTGGCTATGGCCGTGAAAACAATATGAGACTCAGGTATGTAAACCTGGAAAGAAATGACTATATCGGACGCAGGCAGAGAATGGTGCTTGACGCCTTTAATGACACCAATAAACAGAGCGGTTTTTACGAAATACAGGCTCACCGGCCCGGCAGGCCTTCCCGGCTGGTCATGGATGATGTTCGTTACTACTCACCTTCCAAAGCGGAGAATGCCGATATAATGGTTTGGAGGAAAAGCACTTTCAGGATGTACCCCGACCTGTGGGTTAGTGACCTCTCTTTTGGCAATGCCCGCAAAATATCTGATGCAAATCCGCAGCAGGACCAGTACAGATGGGGTGATGTTCAGCTTGTTGAGTGGGTTTCTTTCAATAATGACACTTTGCAGGGACTGCTTTATACACCTGAGGACTTTGATCCGGACAAGAAGTACCCGATGATTATAAACTTTTACGAGTTGAGGTCTCACAGGAAACACAATTACTTTAATCCCGGACCCAGCAATTCGAGGATAAACTTCACCAATTACGTTAATCACGGTTATGTGGCCTTTGTTCCCGACATTGTTTACATTGAAGGTTATCCGGGTCACAGCGCCTATAACTCCATAGTGAGCGGCACAAAGGCAATGATCAACCAGTTTGACTTCATAGACAGGGAGAATATTGCTTTGTCAGACCGCAGCTGGGGTGGTTACCAGGGAGCCTATCTTGCCACCCAGACTGATATGTTCAAGGCTATTGTAGCAGGTTGTATTGTGAGTAACATGTTCAGCGCTTACGGAGGAATACGCTGGGCAAGCGGCAGGAGCCGGCAGTTCCAGTACGAAGATACGCAAAGCCGTATAGGTGGAAGTATATGGGAGTATCCCCTCCGGTACCTGGAAAACTCGCCACTCTTTTTTGCCGATAAGATCAATACACCTATTCTTATGATGCATAACGATGCCGATGGAGCGGTGCCTTTTGAGCAGGGTATTGAAATGTACATGGCCATGCGCCGCCTGAACAAGCCGGTATGGATGCTCAACTATGTGGGCGATGCGCACAGTATCCAGAGATGGCCTAACAGGCTCGACTATGATATCCGTCTGATGCAGTTCTTTGACCATTTCCTGAAGGGCAAGCCTGCCCCCGTATGGCTGCAGGAAGGTATTCCCGCTGTAAAAAGGGAAAGAATGGACGGATACGAATTGGTTGAGTAATAGAAAATCATTCAAACTACCCGGATATTGTGTCCGGTTGTTTTAAAGGTCATGTTCTTTTAGCCGAATACAATGACAAATGGGGGTGCCTTAAAAAGCACCCCATTTTTCGATGTGAGCCGTGCATGGCAGATAACCGGGAAATGCGAACCAGCCTCGTTTCCCCTGGATATTGAGAGAAAAATGGTTAATCCCTGATGCAGCGTACAGGCAAACGATTTGTTTTAAAGTAGCTTGATTCCATTATGTAAGGACTACTGCCCAAAATTAAGGTCACATAAGCTTCAATTTCAGCCCAATCAGCGTCGTCTGACAACCACCATTTTGCATTGTTTCCAAGAATGCCAAAATTATTATAGGCCACTTCACCTGATATAGGAAGCGCAGAAAATCCAAATTGATCAAATCCGTATTGAGTGCCGTGAGAATCCCACCGAGGGTGCTTACTTACATCGCATTCGCCCCCGAGGGGTGAATGAACCTGCAGGCATGATTTCAATGCATTGCCAACTCCTTCGGGATCCTGGTTGCCACCATCGTTGTGTAATTCGTATTCACTTACAAGATAATCCACCAGCTCATCCCAGTCATCTTTTGATGCCACCCTCCAGCCTGCGGGGCAGAGCCCTCTTTCATCATCAACAGCATACCAGTTGTACAGCAAACCGTATGCATCAATCATTTCTTCTTCAGAGTCAATTCCATATATACCGCCATACTCATCTTCGTGCGGGTGGACAGCATATGCGCCTTCTTCATTTTCCTCCCATTCTGTTTCGGTAATATCAGTTAATATTTCCGATTCATCGTTATATTTTGTTACCTTGAGGTTTTCCGCCATCCACTTCTTTCCGCCTATATATACAGTTTTGTAAATATTGCCTTCTATATCATTAACTGTGCTGGTTGTGCCGTCGGAGACAAAAAAGTTTGCAGTAAGTGTAACATCTTCTGCGGGCATTGTGAATTCAAAGTTTTCCTGGTCGCTTATTTCAGTATCATCCCCGTCAGTCCAGTTAACAAATTGATATCCCTCTTCTGCGGTAGCTGTAAGGGCAACCTCTTCACCTTCCGGATATTCACCTGCACCGTCAACAGTTCCTGCTTCCTGTGGATCGGCTTCCAATGTAAGGTTATAGAGAGGAATCCCTTCAGTTGAAAAACTTACCTGGTTTCCGTAGGAAGTGCCTTCACTGTTGGATGCATAGGCTCTTACATAATAAGTTGTTTCATGCTGGAGCCCTGTCAGGTTGCTGGTAAATTGCCCGGTTCCTTCGCCGTCATTTGTTATTCCTTCATTGTTTGTAACGTTCGGTTCCTGGGATGTGCTCCATACAACTCCGCGGGCATTGACGGGGGCTCCCCCGTCGTCTGTAATATTTCCACCGCTTTTCGCCGTAGTCTGGGCAATCTCTGTAACAGCTGCAGTTGTCAGAGAGGGCTTTTCTGCCGGGTCATCTTTCTCGCATCCGGATGTAATAATGAGAATGGCGGCTAATGCAATAAAAGAAATTACTGTTAATGGAATTTTAAATTTCATGACATGATAAAATTAACTGGGTTATTAAAAATGGTAATTAAGGTTAATTTTTTTTTTTGAGAAACTATAACAGGCATAAAAGTGCAATTATTGAATACCGGTAAGAAATATGTATAATGAAAATTTTAATGCAGTTACAGTATGGTTTATTCTAAATACAAGAATAAAGCTAATATTTTGATTTTAAAAAAAATTGACCAGTTTCACCATCTTATGGTGTAAAAATAAAAATCCTGGTTTTAATTGCAGGTATATTTATTTGCGGTTTTTTTGGAAATAATTATTCCTTTCAATTTTTTAACTTTATATGTTGAGATTTAACGGATTTTTATTCAAATAAACCCAGTTATTAAAATTTAATTTAAGTGAAAATTTTATGAGATGGCTAAATCTCTTACTGAAAAAACGGAAAAAAAGTGCAATTGAAAACGATATCAGGGGCACAAAAATGCTTGATTCCCGTATAGTTCAGGGGACAGTACAATACACTGATTTTTTCCCGGCTTCCGGAATAAATGTGTCGGCTTACCGTAAAGGACTGAGGACTGAACATATCCTAGGAGAGGCTGTTACAGCCCAGAACGGTTCGTACACCATAAGCTATAAAACCGACCATGCTTCCGGCACCCAGGATTATCCTTTACACCTGATTGTTAAGGCTTATGATGAGGAGGGCATATTACTGGCTGAATCGCCGGTCTGTTACAATGCACCGGTTAATGCCGGTGTGAACTTCATGCTCACTACAGAAAGGGTTCGTGTCATGTCATTGTTTGAGCGCATCAGCCGTGCACTTTCACCATTGCTTGAAGGGCTGACACCTGAAGAACTTGAGGAAAACAATGAGCATAGTGACCTTACCTTTATTGAAGCAACAACAGGTTTCTCAAAAGCTGTTACTGCCCGTTTTGTAATTGCTCACAAGTTGAGCAGTTACGGCATGGAGCCCGAATTCTGGTTTGCTCTGATGGGAGGTTCATTTTTAAAGCATTTTGGAAATAAAAGCCTTGCAGGACATCTCACGGAAATCAACAGGAAAATAGCTTCAATGGACAGTGATATATTAAGAGAAAACCTTATCCGGGCATTTTATCAGGATGAAATCCCGGCTCACATGCAGGATAAGGTTGAAGAATGGGTAGAGCGTTTTATTCAGCTGCAGAGTTAGATTGCAGAATATTTTTTTATTATTTTTTCAGGATTCATCAGTATTTCAAAATATTGAGCCTGTTCAAACGGGAAATAGAAGTAAATTATTCAGGCAAACTGTTATTGTTGCAGTCCCGTATAACAGACAACACCAATTTTCCTCTCACCCTTTCGGTTTCGATCAATTTATGGGCCTGAGCACCTTCCTCAAGCGGGAAAGCTCTTTGTACACGGGGCCGCACAAGCCCTTTTTTTATAAAATCGGAGATAAGAACCAAATCGTTGCCCGAAGGTCTTACCATTATAAAGTCAGCTTTCTTTTTACTTATGAAATTAAAGGTTTTATGAAATAAAAGTCCCTTACCGGGAATAGTGGAAATATATATTCCTCCTTTTTTCAGGATTTTCCTGCACTTGCTGAAAGAGCTTTTGGCAACAGCATCAAACACTTTGTGGAACTTCTGATTCAATCTGGTAAAGTCTTCATTATTATAGTCTATTACCTGATCAGCACCCAGACTTTGAACGAATTCAATGTTATTTTTGCTGCATACACCAGTTACATTTGCACCCATTGCTTTGGCAATTTGAACGGCAAATGAGCCTACCCCGCCCGATGCACCATTGATAAGTATCCCGTCGCCTTTATTTATGCGGGGCCCTTTTTGCAGGCTCTGAAAGGCTGTAAGGGAAGCAAGGGGTGTTGCAGCAGCTTCCGCCATGCTTATACCTTCAGGAATACGGCAAAGATGACTTTCTTTAACGGTTGCAAATTCGGCATAACCTCCTCCATTGAGTGAGAGCATGCCAAAAACTTCGTCGCCAGGCCGGTATCCGGATTTTTCTCCGGCTTGTTCCACAACCCCCGCAATATCACGGCCTAAAATGCAGGGGAACTTGCCTCTGTATATGAATTTCAGGGAGCCGTTACGTATCTTGTAATCCACAGGATTTATGCCGGCCGCGTGTATACGAACCAGTATCTCACCCGAACGGGGCAAGGGAATGGCGATTTCTTTAATCTGCAATTGTTCCTCTCCGCCAAACTGATTTATAATTAATCCTTTCATTTGCCGTTTTTATAAACGAAGGTAAATAAAAAGACCGGGAATAATTTCATGGGATGTGATGGTTTAGCAATTCAACCAGGTGAGCAGGAAACTAGCTTTCTTTTTGGAATTTTACAGAACGGATCTTTTTGTTAATTTTACATGTTTCAAATTGCTGTTAATGAAAAGAATTTCTGAAATCTGATTATCCATGACCAGAAATGGTGTTTTTGACCCTGGATGATTTTATGCATAGGGGTTTTAGCTATGCAATCAATTTCTCACAAAGTCCTGCAGGAAGGTGGCCGCTCCAGGGGGGGGGAATATAAACTAAACTATAAATTAAATACTACTTAAAAAATTATGGGCAGATCACAAGAGAGTTTTAGCAAGAAAGAAAGAGAAAAGAAAAAGGATAAAAAGAAAAAGGATAAAATGAAGAGGAGGGAAGAAGTCAGGGAGGAATCTACTAAGGGAAAAAGCCTGGATGATATGCTGGCATATGTTGATGAAGACGGTAATATAACCTCTACTCCCCCCGATCCCTCTAAAAAGAAGAAAATAAAAGCGGAGAGTATTGAAGTGAGTGTGCCCAAAAAAGAAGCTCCTGATTCGTCCGATTTGATTAGAAAAGGCACCGTAACTTTCTTCAATGAATCCAAGGGTTACGGTTTTATTAAGGACCACGAAACACAGGAGAGTATTTTTGTGCATGTTAACGGCCTTGATGAAGACGTAAGTGAAAACGATAAAGTGGTTTTCGAAACTGAAATGGGCCAGAAGGGCTTGAATGCAGTCAGGGTTAAGCTTTTGAAATAGCGGCTTTGTAATGCTTGCCGTTTTATAAACACCAAAACCTTATCCTGGCTCATATGCAGGATAAGGTTTGAGAATTGATCAAAAGGTTTATTTAGTTGCAGGGTTAAATGGCTGGATATTTTTTAATTATTTTTTCAGGGTTCATGAGTATGTCAACATATTGAGCCCTTGCATAAGCAAACGGATCCTTTAATACTGAATCTGACAGCCTTCCCCTGAAATCATCAAGAGATTTGTGCGATTTTGATTTCATCCATGCATCAAGGTTTTTCACCATTTTTTCAATATGCTGGGCCTTGTTCTTATAGAGTGCACTAACAACCTGTACGCAATCAGCTCCTGCAAGGATCATCCTTGCAACATCTTCACCCGAGAATATTCCGGTATTGGCGCAAATATTCGCTGTCACATTATTGTATAAAAGCCCCGTGAACTTCAAAGATAATTTATAATCCCCTTCATTGCTAAGGTTAAAGGGGGAGAAGATTTTTTCACTCTGAGTATCTATATCGGGATAGAAAAGCCTGTTGAACAACACAAATCCGTTTGCACCGGCCTCATCCAATTTTGAAATTATTTTGAGGGGATTTGAATAGAAAGGTCCCAGTTTTACAGACAATGGAATGCTTACAGCCTTTCTCACCGCACGGAATGTTTCAAGTTGTTTTTCTTCGGAGTCATCCTGGTCAGCTTTCCTTGGGGTAATATAAAAGTTAAGTTCCAGTCCGTCTACCCCGGTTTCTTCAATAAGCTGCGCATATTCAACCCAAGTCTCCTTGTAAACAGCATTCAGGCTTGCTATAAGAGGGATTGACACCGACTTTTTGGCTTTTTTCAGTTCTGCCAGGTATTCCTTCGGGCCTGCATGTTCTAAATGGGGATGAATGCTGATCATTTCCGCATGGCGTTCATCAAATTCATGCAATTCATCATCCATCTGCATTCGCTCATATTGTATCTGCTCTTCAAAAAGAGATTTGTAAACGATTGCTGCAGCCCCTGCTTTTTCAAGCTGAATAAGAGTTTCGGGGTCTTGTGAAAGGTTGCAGGAACCTACTACTATGGGATTCTTTATTTCGATACCCATAAATTTTGATTTGAGATCAGCCATAATTGTAGTGTTTTAGTTTGGGGTTTTGTAAAGTTAACAAATTACAGGGGTCTTGGTTCATAAAACAGGTATGAAATTTTAATTACTGATTGTTCCGGTCATAGTCAGGTAAAAAACATCTGAAATATTTAAGCAGTTGAAAAAATTTTATGATTTCGCATTACTGCCTGAATCGAACACTGCACATATGAAAAAAATAGCGCGGAAATCAAATCTGTTAAGCGGAGCCCGATCAGAATTTAATTCCTGCCCTGAATGCGCTTGTATTGCTTTCTGTTTTAATTCCGTCAAATGAACACCACAGGTTACTGTTACATTTTTTAAGCAACCTGATCGTCTCCCCCGCCATTGTTTCCTTCATCAGGTTAAGCGACAACTTTTCGGGGTAATTTTCCCGGTGAAATTCCGGGGAGAACGAATCCATTATCCAGTCAACATACCTTGTGGTTGTTACATGTTTGTTCAGATCGATATCGCAATATTTGGCTGTTAAGTCAAAAATATCCCCGTCATTAACAGGTGGAAGTTTCACCGGTGGTTCAGTCAGAGCATGCTTTCCTTTAAGACGTTTAAAATAATTCTTATCGATACCCTCAATTCTCTTTATCCGCTTTGTCTCAATGTCCACGGCAAGCCATCCTGAGGTAGCCTTTGCGGTAACATTCCTATCCTTGTCCCTTAAAACAAAATCCCTCAGGTAAAGCAGTTTTGCAATATTTTTCGGCCATGTTTCAACTTCTGCAATCTCCTTCCACAATAGTGGACGGTAAATTTCCAGTGTAAGTCTGCTCAGCACCCAGAAAAGATTTTGCCCCCTGATGCCGCCGTAGCCGAAACCGAGACTGTCGGCCGAGTCTATAGCCGATTGTATTAATAAGTTTACAAGGGCTCCCGGCCGGATTCTCGAATACATGTCGGTGTCAGCCGAGGTTACCCTGAATCTGGAAAAAGAGGTCAGCTCACCTTCTGTTAACTTGTTCATGAACTAAAGCAGTTTAAGTGCCCGGCCTAAATCCTCGATGAGGTCTTCACTATTTTCAATACCAACAGAATACCGAATAAGTGTTTCAGGTATTCCAGAAAAATCATACTGGTTCCGCCATATGTATCTTTGATCGATACAACCCTGTCGCCTGGTCTTAATAATGAAAAAAGGGTGTTGCTGATGGCTGCCATACCTGTAGAGAAAGAAATGGCTGCTCCGGCTTTCTCAAGAATGCGGATTTTCTTTTCCAGCACCTGTACAGTAGGGTTTGTATTGCGGCTGTAGATGTACCCATTCTTAACTTCTTTGGCCACTTCATACCATTCGTCAATGTCGTCGTAAGCAAAGGTTACGGTATTAAAAACAGGAACGGTGTGGCTGCCGTGTGGAAAGCGATCCGTTTCACCGGCCCATACAGAAGCAGTGCCTGCCTTAAGTTTGGAAAAGTCCATAAGTTGAATTTTTATATAACATGCTGCAGAGTAAAGATATAAATTAGATTTCAGAATCAGAAACCGGTTTACCCATAGGTGGTTCGAACCGGAATTTATCCGTGACTGTTGGCTGTTTTCAAGTATTGAAGTTCTTTTAGGAGTAATTTTTCGGTAATGGAAGGGATTATTTTGCTTTATCTCAAAAAAAAGACAAAAAAAATTATTTGTATTGATTTTTTTTTTAACTTATAGATGCAAATGCATACATGTTAGATGTTTGCCTTTAAAATGAATATGTTTTTTCGTAAACCTGTATTCATTGTGTGCAATTATTAACTTAAAACATCATTAAAATGAAAAACTGGTTCAGAACACTTAGTTGTCCTGTAATAAAGCTTTTTAAGGGCTTTATCGTGCTTTTTGCAGTTAAATTATTGTTTTTGACTGGTATTACTATTTTTAATTCATGTCAAAAAGAACATGAATTATCAGTGAACATTAAGCAAGAAGAGGCATTACAGAGATATGAAAGTATTGTATTCATGGCTTCATTAAAAATTCAAGAGTTTGTGGAAAACAGCAATCATAAAACTCTTGTAGAAAATGAAAGAGAAGCGGAAGATATATTGATGCCCTTGATAGATGAAACAAAAAAAATGCTTCTTGCTTTTGGTATTAATAACTCTGATCTTTCCGAAGAATTTGATGATTTAAATGATCCGAGACTAATAATTGCAGGGCTTGCTATTTTAGCTGGAAATAATTCCGATAATCATGCTCAAAATTTTAATTTTGATCTTTTTTATTCAACAATTCATGCAAATGAATATTGGGATTGTGCTGTTAGAGCTCTTGGGATTTCAGGTGCAGGATTAGCAGCTTTGGCAAAGGGTAAATTGACTAAAGAAGCAATAAAAATGGCTGTAAGGGTAGCGGCAAGAAGTGTTGGAGGGTATATTGCAGCTGCATTTATTGTTGCGGATTTTACAAGTTGTATGGGATGGTGGTAAATATTTATTGTTTAATTCAAATTTTCATGATATGATTTACGAGTCAGTTCTTTACCATTCAGTAGTAATCATATTTTATATTTTTGTTATATCAATGCTTCTTTTTAATTCCAAAAAAGATTTAGTTAAAAAAAGGCAATTTTGGCTTACAGTATTAGCAATTGTTTTTCTTTTATTTATGATTTACGATAGGGTTGTTATAATTAGAGATCTTTAAGTAAACAGAAGCACACAATACAGGTTTTAGAAAGACTGCCCCGGTTTATTATCTCGGGGCAGTCTCCTTTAAATTCTTTCCGAAAACCCCGTGATCAAATCTCCCTTAGCCTCCGGCAGAGAAAAATATTATCATCAGTTGTTGGGTTGTTATCCGTGTTAACACCATTATATGACAGAATTGCAATATATTGATTATTGATTAAAAATGATTAACCAGGTTTTCAAGTATTGAAGTTCTTTTAGGAGTAATTTTTCGGTAATGGAAGGGATAATTTTTTTGTATATTGCGAAATTATTTCATTTGCGCTGGCTATTACCGGAGAATGAAGGGGTGAATCATAAGTATCAATTTATTTAACGGCAGTTGGAAATCCTTTTTGCCTGAGCATAAATAACTAAAATACACAATAATATGAAACGTTCAAAACTGTTTATTGCCATTTGCGGCACTGCTCTTGCAGTAGTTATAGCATCATCATGTGAAGAGACAACTGAAACTTCCGCTGACGAAGGAGAGGTTGAAGTTGCTACCCAATACAAGGAAGAGGCGGCTCAGTTGTATAATCATCCGCTTATACTGGAGGCTTTCGATATAATTCTTGAGCTGGAAGAGCGGACTCTTGAAGACCACATCAAAATTACCGAGATACCTGCACCTCCTTTCATGGAAGATGAAAGAGCCGCGGCTTTCAGGGATATGATCGACGAAGCCGGGGTTGATGAGGCGTATATCGACGAGGAGGGTAACGTGATCGGGGTACGCAAAGGCACCAAAGGCGACAGGTTGCTAGTGCTTTCGGCTCATATGGACACCGTTTTCCCGGAGGGAACCGATGTTACAGTCAGAATGAGCGGTGATACTCTTTTTGCTCCCGGAGTGGGTGACGATTCCCGTGGCATGGCAATTGTGCTGACAGTGCTCAGGGCTATGAACAAGGCGGGGATAGAAACAGAGGCTGATGTCTGGTTTGTCGGGACAGTCGGCGAGGAGGGCCTTGGCGACCTGAGGGGTGTGAAACACCTTTTCAGGGAAGGCGGACCGGAAATTGATGCTTTCATATCGGTAGATGGGGGTGGCGACAGCCGGATAGTTAACAAGGGACTGGGTTCCGTGCGTTACCGCCCTAAATTCAAGGGTCCCGGTGGTCACTCCTGGGGGGCATTCGGACTTGCTAATCCTGCGCATGCACTGGCTAGTGCAATAAATGAATTTGATGAAAAAGCGGGGGAATTCCTGGCCGGTGATGTCCCGCGTACAAGCTATAACGTAGGACGGATTGGAGGCGGAACCTCTGTTAACTCTATCCCTTATGAATCCTGGATGGAGGTGGATATGAGATCAAACTCCCATGAACATCTGATGGAGATTGAACGGATTTTTGTTAATGCAATGAAAAAAGCCCTTGAGGAGCATAACAGCAAGAGGGCATCCGGCAACCCGCTGGAGCTTGACCTGGATAAGATAGGCGACCGTCCTTCGGGTGAAATAGATCCGTCAACACAACTTGTTCAGAGGGCTATGGCTGCCGCGTCACAGTTTGGCTTTGAGCCGCGTCTGGCCCGTTCGTCAACCGATTCAAACATACCAATCTCACTTGGTATCCCTGCTGTTACCATTGGCAGGGGAGGTGCAGGCGGGTCCAACCATTCCCTTGATGAGTGGTGGGCTAACATAGACGGGCATATTGCAATTCAGCGCACTTTGCTGGTCACGGTGGCTGAAGCCGGGCTTGCTGAAGTAAATTAAATAAATAGATCCTGTTTATGTTTGATCTGATTGAGCCCACACTTCTCCTGGATGAAGAGAAGTGCCTGAAAAACATTGCAAAAATGGCTGACAAGGCTTCAGCCGGTAACTTAATTCTGCGTCCGCATTTTAAAACTCACCAGTCGCGTAAAATAGGGGAGTGGTACCGCAAGGCGGGGGTGGACAGGATAACGGTATCGTCAATGAAGATGGCAGAGTATTTTGCCGTTGACAAATGGAAGGATATCACTGTTGCAGTGCCCCTCAATATTCGAGAAACAGAAAGGATAAACGGAATACCGGTAGAAACGGTGTTGAACCTAATGGTGGAGTCGCCGGAAAGTATAGAACTGGCAGCCGGCAAAATTATACGCGATCTGAATTTCTTTATTGAAATTGATTGTGGTTACCGGAGAACCGGTGTGGATGCATCTGACTATAAGACTATAGATAATATCCTGCAGATGGCCGCAAAATTTCCCCGGTTTCATTTTACAGGTTTTCTAACTCATGCCGGGAACAGTTACAAGTCGGTATCTGACAGGGACCATATTTTGTCTGTTCACAGGCAGAGCATTGACTGTCTTGTGACCCTGAAGGAAAAGTATTCTTCAGGGGACTTCACTCCTCTGCTTTCTGCAGGGGATACACCCACATTCAGTGTGGCTGAGGATTTTGGAGGAATTGATGAAGCAAGGCCCGGCAATATGGTCTTTTACGACCTTGCGCAGCAAAGGATAGGCTCCTGTGAGCTGAACGAGATAGCGATTGCAATGGCCTGTCCGGTTATATCAAAGTATCCTGAACGCAACCAAATAGTGGTTTATGGAGGAGGTGTCCATTTTTCAAAGGATTTCTCCTTCCTACCCGGCGGTGAAAAACATTTCGGGAAGGTTGTCACTCACAATGAAAAGGGATGGAACACAACCGAAACGGGCATGTATGTCAAGGCACTTTCACATGAACACGGTATTATCCATGCACCCGCCGAAGCGACAGCAAATCTGAACATAGGGGACATTCTTTATATACTTCCTGTCCATGCATGCCTTACGGCGGATTGTATGAAATCCTACCTTACCCTTTCAGGGGAAAGGATCAGCAGGTTATAACCTGCTGTGCAGTTCGCAGCTTTTTATCCCGGGAATCCGGACTACTGTTCAGCAGTTTCTTTTATAGATATGTAATACTTTGTCAGTTTTTCCGCAAATTCAGGGTATTTTTCCCTGTATATCAGCTTCCTTGCTAATTCAGGTGCCCCGGATACATCAGGAATGTGCGCAACCGGATTGCTGTACAGGGGTGCAAGTTTCAATGCAGTATGTCTTCTTGAAGTTGCTGCACCGCCAACAATGAGCGGGATATCAAGTCCTTTCTCCTCCAGGAGGCGCGCTACATCGCCCATTTTTTCAAGCGACGGAGTTATAAGTCCGCTCAAACCTATAAGATCCGCTTTTTCTTCAATTGCCCTGTTTACAATATCTACAGCAGGCACCATTATACCAAGGTCCACTATATTATACCCGTAGCATGAGAGTACAAGTTTGGCAATATTTTTGCCTATGTCGTGAACATCTCCCTCCACTGTTGCAAGAATGATCTTCTTTTCTCCATTGTTTCCGGAACTGCTTTTTTCCTTAGGGAAATAAGGCTGAAGATGTTCTACGGCCTTTTTCATTATTCCGGCGCTTCTGATTATCTGGGGAAGAAAAATTTGCCCTGACTCAAACTGGCTGCCAATGGTTTTCATTGCATTGATAAGCGGGCCGTGTATTATGTCAATAGGGTTTTCGTAATAACCGCAAAGCTCGTCAAGATCTTCACCTAAATGATTTGTTATTCCATGCAGTATAGAATGCTCAAGTCGTTCTTCAGCCGATAATTGCCGCCAAAGGCTTTCATCGCTCCTGCCATTTTTTAAAGTGGTTTTTTTGCCATTCCATTCAAGAAGCTCATTAAGGGCTTTTTCCGATGGATTGAACAACAGGTTTTCGCAAAGCTCAATAAGGTCGCTGCTGAATTCCTTCACAGGCATCAGCTCTGCAGGATTGACAATTGCAATGTCAAGACCTTCACGTACCAGCTCCTCCAGCATTATAGCATGAAGGGCGTTGCGTATTTCGTTGTTGCCCCTGAAAGAAAAGGAGAGATTGCTTATTCCTGCAACTGTTCCGGCTCCAGGCAGGTTTTTCTTTATCCACCTGCATGTATCTGTTATACTTGCGGTTATTTTCTCTTCAGAATCAATACCTGTTCCAATAGCCATTACATTCAGGTCAAAAAAGATGTTTGCAGGGTCGTATTCAAGCTTTTCTGTAAGAAGTTTGTATGCCCTGGATGCTATTTCAGTTTTACGCTCAAATGTGCCGGCCTGACCTTTTTCATCAATAGGCATAACTACAACGGCTGCACCGTACTGCCTTATCAGTGATGCTTTTTCAAGGAAATCATCTTCCCCTTCCTTGAGGTTGACAGAGTTAACCACTCCTTTTCCCTGAAAAGAGCGAAGTCCCTCTTCTATAGTCCGGAAATCGGATGAATCTATCATAAGCGGAACGCTTGAAGTAACAGGGTCTGAGCCAAGTGCAAATATTATTCTGCGGATAGCCTTTTTCCCGTCAACCAAAGGGTCGTCAACACAAACATCAAGTATGTGCGCTCCCTCTTCCACCTGTTTGCGTGCTATCCGGACAGCTTTTTCGTAATCCTTGTCTGATATCGATTTGGCAAAAGCTTTTGATCCGGAAGTGTTTGTTTTCTCGCCGGCAATCAAAAAGGCGTCAGACTTGAATTTAACAACCTCAAGTCCTGCCAGCTTGTTAAGAGATAGATCCTTTTTTGCTTCCCTGGGTTTGAACTGTCCGGCAAGTTCTGCAATTTTTTCAATATGTGAAGGCTTTGTGCCGCAGCAACCTCCGATTATATTTATCAGCCGGCTTTCCAGCAAAGGCTCCAGTGCCGAGCTGAACTGATTTTCGGTTTGGGTGTATTTTCCGCTGGAATCGGGCATTCCCGCATTGGGATAGAATATCGTGAAGGCAGGGGATATCTCAGCAAGCCCGCTAAAAGCATTTTCAAGCAATGAAGCTCCGCCTGTGCAGTTTAGACCAACCGCCAGCGGATCGGCATGGCATATTGAAGTCAGGTATGCTTCCGTTGATTGTCCTGACAACACACGCTTCCCGAGTGAGTCGAGGGCAAAGGAGATTATTACAGGAACTTTGAAGCCATGTTTTTTAAAAATGGTTTGAGCTGCAAAAATGGCGGCCTTTGTATTCATGGTGTCAAAAATGGTCTCTATTAGCAGCATGTCAACTCCCCCTTTTATAAGCCCGTCTATCTGCGGGATGTAAGAATCAACAAGATTTACAAACGATATTTCCCTCTTGTGGGGCTTATCGGGGACAACCGGTATGGAGGAACTTTTGTTTGTGGGACCTACCGATCCTGCAACAAATCTCTGTTTGGCGGGATTTTCGTCACTAAACTTTATTGCGCACTCTTTTGCAATTCTTGATGACTCATAGCTCATGTCATAAACAAGCTTTTCAGTGCCGTAATCTGCCTGCGAAACAGTGTTTGCGTTGAAAGTGTTAGTAGTTATTATGTCGGCGCCGGCACTTAGATAACTCTCATGAATTTCCCTGACAATCTTCGGCCGGGTAAGTGAAAGAATATCATTATTGCCTTTGAGTCCTGAGTGATGATCCTTAAATTTTTCACCCCTGTAATCGGATTCTTGCAGTCCGTATTCCTGTATAACCGTACCGTTAGCACCATCGAGTACCAGTATCTCCTTTTCCAAACGGTTTAAAATAATATCTGAGAGGTTCATATATTTTTGTTTTTTTAGTAATGATTTGGGTTAATAAAAAGATATTAGAGCCTTTTCCACCTGTCTAATCCCATTCTGTTTATACCGGAAAAACCGGATAATTTACCTTAAAGGCTATAGTCCTGACCGGAAACAGGGGAAACAGAAGGAATGACCCCGGCAGCTAGAAGCCGTACATCATTCCACGCATTCGGACATTGAAAAGGAAAATGGTTCTGTAGACGGCATAAACAAAATTCCCAATAACGGGATAGTTTGCCGGTAAAATGAAACTGCAGGGAAAAAGTAATGTTTTCATGACTTTAGGTTTTAATTTATTATTCCCTTTTCGGGCAGGTTTTAGCACCATTTCCCTTGCCGGGCGGTTGCTAGAGCTTCACGGAGCCTGTTCTCTCAGCTCTTCTTTATAAATTAAACCCGCTTTTCTGGAAAGTAGGCTCAATCAACTGCAAATATAATAATTTTATTTGCGGAAACAAATTAAAGATTAAATATTCTTTTAATTGATTGTTTAATGGAAAGAAATTTAAAGTGGCTCCTGTTTCTAATTTCCCCAAAGTTTAGACGGGTATTTACCTTTTTGAATCAGGTCATTTATATTTTCTACCGCTTTTGATTTGTCTTCTTTGTAGGTAATGCCGAACCAGCTGGAATTGCTTGTAAGTACTCTGACATCTGCCAGATTTTGTTTTATAAGGTTATCAATAACTGCCGGTATATAATATTCCGATTTTAAATCATTTATGTTGTTTTCAAGGAAGCTGCCGAAACCCTCTTTTATCTGACTGAATATTGCAGGTGTAAAGCCCCAGAAGTTCATTGAAACTTTCGTGTTCTCATCAATGCTGTTTTGATTATTTCCTTTGAAATAAACTATTTGGCCGCCCGATTTTTTAATTTGTGTCAGTTCGGTAATCGATTCAAGATAGCCTTCATTGTTTGTTTTGCATATCCCCCTTGAAACAGACCCGTGTTCGGAAAGAGTGTTTTTCAAAAGGTATCCGGCCATGGAATAATTTGATTCCATTTCTTTGTCCTCAAGGAAACGTGCAGTTATATCAAAAGCTTCAAAACCGTAAAAATCGTCTGCATTAATAACCGCAAAAGGCGTTTTTACGGCATTTTTAGCCACAAGTATTGCATGAGCAGTTCCCCAGGGCTTCTGTCTGTCAGGCGGAACGGAAAAGCCGGAAGGCAGCATGTCAAGTTCCTGAAAAACATAGTCAACTTCAGTGACATTTTTAAATTTTTCAAGTAATGTTTCCCTGAAGTCTTGTTCAATATTTTTTCTTATAACAAAAACCACTTTCCCAAAACCCGCTTTTAGTGCATCATAAACAGAATAATCAATTATGGTCTCACCCGAAGGTCCTATCGGATCAATCTGCTTCAGACTTCCGTAGCGGCTTCCCATGCCTGCTGCAAGTACAAGCAGGGTTGGCTTTTGTTTCTTTTGATTAATTGATTTGACTGACATCTAATTATTTGTTTTGTATGTTTTACTTAATTGTCTCATTTAAATTCCGGCTTTAGCCGGAGGTTAGTTTTTCCCAAAGCCGGAAAATTGCTGTTCCTGAAATAACGGCAACAGTACCGAAAATTATACCTGTCCATGTATTGCCATACAAAAAGTTGCCTATTGAGAACAGAACGGAGTAAATGGCTATGCAGCCCAACGTCATGCAAAGCAATCCCGTAGGCACATCCCATTTCAGATCCTTCTCCTTTACCAGCGGCACATTGTCAGCCTCCGCTTTTTTAACAACAGCTTTCCATCCCGGTCCGCCGGGCTTAATTTTGCGGTAGAAACTTCTCAGTGTTTCGTCTTCCGCAGGCGGGGTGATGAAAGTTACTATAATCCACGACAAGGTTGTAAGAAAAACTATACCTGTAAATTTAAAAATGTTCCAGTAGGTAAAAGTAGTTCTTACTCCCAGTACTTCGATATTCTCTTCACCCAGTGATGTAATTCCGAAATTCTCAACCAGAATGAATGTAAGTGAAAACATTCCGGCAGCGGCCATTGCTGCAAGTTCGGACCAGGCGTTCACCCTCCACCAGAACCAGCGGAGTATATATATCAGTCCGGTTCCTGCACCTATCATCAGCAGGTACTGGAATGCCTGAAGTGCATTTTGAAGGACTAAAGCCAGTAAAACGGAAAAGAACATAAGAGCTACCGTTGAGATCCTTCCGAACAGAACTTTTTGTTTTTCAGTAGCTGACGGGTTGACAAACCTTCCGTAAAAATCGTTTACAAGATATGAAGATCCCCAGTTAAGCTGTGAAGCTACTGTTGACATGTATGCTGCAATAAGCGATGCAACCACCAGTCCCAGCAGACCCACCGGGAGGAACTCTTTAAGCATGGCCGGGTAGGCAAAGTCGTTCCTTATGTATTGAGTATTTACATCGGGATAGGCGTCTATCATTGACTGAATGTCAGGGAATACAACCAGTGAGCCAAGTCCCACAACTATCCATGGCCATGGCCGGAGCGCGTAGTGAAAGAGATTGAAAAGCAGAGTAGCCCCTATTGCATGTTTCTCGTTTCTGGCTGACAGCATTCGTTGCGCAACATATCCGCCTCCGCCCGGTTCGGCGCCCGGATACCATGCAGCCCACCATTGTATTGCCAGCGGAATCAGAAATATGCTTAGAAAAATATCAGGTTGAGATAGAGGCGGAATTATCCTCAGCTTGCCGGATACTTCGGGGTGGCGAAGAAGTTCAGTGAGTCCCCCCACTTCGGGAGATCCGACAACATATACGGCTGCTATTACAGCTCCCAGCATTGCAAAGCTGAACTGGAACAGGTCAGTCCATAAAATGGATTTCAGCCCACCAAGTCCGGCATACAACACCACCACAACAGCCGCTAAAATCAAAGCGGGAGCGGGCTGTAGACCAAGCATGACGGCTGCAATCTTGATAAATGCAAGAGAAACGCTTGCAATTACCATTATATTGAAAAAGAAACCCAGGTATACAGCCCGGAAACCCCTTAAAAATGCTGCGGTTTTACCACTGTACCTGAGTTCGTAGAACTCCATATCGGTCATCACCCTTGAACGGTTCCACAGCTTGGCATAAATAAAGACGGTGAGCATCCCGGTAAGTAAAAAAGCCCACCACAGCCAGTTTGCAGCAACTCCTCCGGTACGTACCATATCGGTTACAAGGTTCGGTGTATCGGCCGAGAATGTTGTGGCTACCATTGATACTCCAAGAAGCCACCAGGGCATATTCCTCCCTGAAAGAAAAAAATTGGTGGTGTTTTTGCCCGCATTAAGCGAAGAGTATAGACCAATGGTAAGTAAAACAGAAAAAAATGCTGCAACCATTACCCAGTCTGCTAACTGAAGGCTCATCTGATTATGTAATTGTTAGAATGTATAAAGCCGGGAAACCGCAACTAAAAGATGGCAGCGCCGGGATCAATTCCCCAAAGGTAAAATTATTGCATTAAATGAGCAAGGTTCTTCCATACTGCTTGTGAAGCAACGTGATGGAGGCTGTACATGGCGCAAAGGAGCCGGCTGGAATGATGCTGCTCTTGCGAGGGAAGCAGCGGAGGCAAATGACTATATCTCTTTCGAAGAAGTCAGCTTTACCCCTGCATTTTTCATTTCATCAATTGCTTTTTCCTCATCCCCGGGGTTTTGTCTTACTCCCTGTACCGCATCGGTTATGAGATAAGTGCTGAAACCCTTTGATAAAGCATCAATTGCGGTTTCTTTAACACAGTACTCGGTAGTTAAGCCCGTTACGAAAACCTCTGTCACATCATTTTCCTTCAGGAACTTTTCAAGGCCTACATTGGTTGCTTCAAAAGCCGAGTATCCGTCGTCGCGGTTGCCGGTTCCCTTGACCAGCTTTTTGTCAATTTTTTTCAAATCCAGATCAGGGTGAAATTCAGCACCCTTTGTTCCCTCAACGCAATGAGGAGGCCATTTGTCGAAATGTACTGTATCTTGCGGATGAGCGTCTCTTGAAGCCACCACAAGCCTGAACCTGTCCATAAGAATGTTTATAACAGGAACAACTTTGTCTCCTTCGGGTGCAGGCAATGC
>SLCF01000151.1 GCA_007125955.1 Bacteroidales bacterium
CCTGCAATAACAATCAAAACACCTTTATCTGATACATGCATATGAAACCGTTTTAAAGATTAAGCAAAAATTCCATTGTGTCGGTATTATCTGCGTAATCCCAAAGTTCCGGTTCCTGTGTTTTACCGAAGGGTACACTGCTGAAACGCTCCTGTTCTGAGGAAGCAACACACTGAATATTCTCTTCTTGGCCTTCTATTTTTTTCCATGCAGTTTCTTCATTTTCCACATGTTCGTAATGGATTACTGCAACCGGAGAGGCTAGCGGTTCATTTTCACATATTAATACAAAACCTGTGTCAAAGTGAGGAATGCTGTTCATAAGGAATATTGTTTTCCTGTACCTGTAATTATTGTCCCATTTACTATGGTATGTCAATTGTGAGTATCCGGAAAAGGCATACTCCAGAATTGAAAGGTCATAATCTACAGGCAAAAACAGTTTTGAAACATTTCTGCATCCGAGCCCGAAATACCTGAAAACATCATCAGCAAGCCCTTTCAACTCGCCGGATGTTTCACTTCCGTTTAATACGGCTGCTGAATTGCGGTTTTTTCTTATAATATGGGGGTACTTCCCGAAATAGTAATCAAAATAACGGGAGGAATTATTACTTCCCGTTGCTATTACAGCATCGAAATCTTTCAGGAGCCTGTTTTCAAGATGTATCTCTTTTTCAATTCCGGGCTCAGTATCTGAAATGACATCTGCAAGCAGCGGGATAAGCTTTTCATCTTTAGAAGAGAGCTTTCCGTAAAAAGAATGGCCTGACATCAGAACGCAAAACATGTCGTGAAATCCGACAACGGGAACATTTCCCGCCATAACAACCCCAACTTTCCTTTTAGAAGGGAGGTTGATTCCGGAATAGTAATTTGCAGCCCATTTTTCAACTTTTTCAGGCATAAGCATTTTGCCGATTCCGGAGAAGGCAAGCTTAATATTTTCTTCAGTGAACCAAGGGTTGTAAAGGGCAGCTTCTGAAATCGCCTCTTTTGCAGGTGCCATGAATTTATTGTTGAGCCCGGCAAGCCAATCTTCACTTGTTTCCGGTTCATTTCCGGAAGCAAACTGCCTTAAAAAGTATCCCAGCTTTATAAATGTGCCGATTCGTCTTTCAATATCCATATTATGTAAAGATGTGAAAAAATGGTTTATACATCAACTGATGCCGAAAAAATACTTCAATAAAGCATATTGAGAATACCTGTAATCCCTAATTGACGTTTAATAAAGTATGCCGGATTTCTAATATTTTTCTTACTTTTGTTTTTTTCACATTAACCTGTTGTATACAATTCGTCTTACAATGCGCAAATTGTACCTTTTACTGGAGAATATAAGAATTTCACTGCAGGCAATACGCAGCAGCAAGTTGCGCACTGTACTAACGGTTGTCATTATTGCTATTGGAATAATGGCTCTTGTCGGTATTCTCACAGCAATTGATGCCATCAAGTCATCTATAAGCACTTCATTTATGACTTTGGGGGCAAATACCTTTACAATACAGGGAAGAACGGTTACAACAACAACAGCAGGACGCCAGCCGGTCAGGAACTATGCATTTATCAGCTACAATGAGGCCCGGACTTTCAGTGAACGCTTTGATTTTCCTGCTACTGTATCGATATCCACCCAGGCTTCAGGTCAGTCAATTATTCGTCATGGGTCGAATGAAAGTAACCCTACAGTTAGTGTTACAGGTGTGGACGAAAATTATCTTTTAACTTCCGGGTATGATCTGTCGCGCGGGCGCAATATCAGCTCACATGATGTGGAAAACAGCATGAATGTGGCTGTTCTGGGTAATGAAGTTGTTCGGGGTATTTTTGATCCCGGGGCTGACCCCATTGACGAGTTCATTGTTATAGGAAGCTCCAGGTTCAGGGTTGTAGGAGTCCTTGCCGAGAGGGGAACAAGTATGATAGGCGGGGACAATATGGTCCTGATCCCCGTTTCAAATGCCAGGCAATATTTTTCCCGCCCAAACATGAATTTTTCGATCAATGTTATGCCTGACAGGGCACACCTGCTTGATATCGCTTCAGGAGAGGCTGAAGGACTTTTCCGTATTATCAGGAACCTGCGTCCTGAAGACCAGCCGGATTTCAGGGTGGTGAAAAGCGACAGCCTTGTTAATATGCTTTTGGAAAATATACGCTATGTAACACTGGCCGCAACGTATATCGGATTGATAACCCTTTTCGGTGCGGCAATCGGGTTAATGAACATTATGCTGGTTTCAGTTGCAGAGAGAACAATGGAGATTGGAGTACGCAAGGCGATAGGTGCCAAAAGCGGCGCCATCAGGAACCAGTTTTTGCTTGAAGCAATAATTATCGGGCAAATTGGGGGAGCTGCCGGTATAGTTCTTGGAATTATGACAGGCAATGTTGTTTCTTTATTAACCGGAGCACCTTTTGTTGTGCCCTGGATATGGATATTTAGCGGAGTTCTTCTTTGTCTTGTGGTAGGATTGGTTTCAGGTTATTTACCAGCTGTAAAAGCCTCGCGTTTAGATCCGATAATAGCATTAAGATACGAATAGGCAGAATAGAAAATATGGAAGACCTTAGAATTGAAAAATCACGAAGGACTCCTTTTGTTTCAGGGGATTTCTCAACCGGAACGTTCACTTTTGAAGGGCGCTCCCTTCCTGAGAATCCTGAGGATTTCTACAACCTTATATACAGCTCTTTAGTTGATTATTACAAAAAACCAACCGATGTAACTACTTTAAACTTCAGTTTCGAGTATATCAATAGTGGGTCTGTCAAAGCCCTTTTGGACTTTTTCCATTTGATCAGGGGTAAGTCGGGGGAAGGACACAAATGTATTGTCAACTGGCATTATGAGGAAGATGACAGGAATATACTGGAACTTGGGCAATACTTCAGTTCAGTTTTCAAGGTGCCTTTTAATTTCATTGAAACATGTTTTGACTGAAAACAGACGGGCAGGATAATAATATTATATCCCGCCCATTTATCCTGTGAAAAAGCCTGAATTTTGTATTATAATTATATTGTTTTTTTTATTTTACTGAATCTATATAGACTGCAAGATCAAGCAATTTACTTGCATAAGCCCATTCGTTGTCATACCATGATATCACCTTTACAAAATTATCATTCAAAGTAATACCGGCCTCTGCATCAAAGATTGAAACCCTGTCATCACCAATGAAGTCAGATGAAACAACAGCTTCTTCCGTATATCCCAATATGCCATTGAGATCACCTTCAGATGCTTTCTTCATGGCAGACTTGATTACATCATAAGAAGCAGCTTTTTCCAGACGGCATGTTAGATCTACAACCGACATGTTGGCAAGCGGTACCCGGAACGCCATTCCTGTAAGTTTCCCTTTGAGTGAAGGTATAACTTTTGTAACAGCTTTTGCGGCGCCCGTTGAGGAGGGGATGATATTCTGGAATCCGCCGCGTCCACCTCTCCAGTCTTTTTGGGAAACTCCGTCAACTGTTTTTTGTGTTGCAGTTACAGCATGAACGGTTGTCATAAGACCTTCAACAATTCCGAAATTGTCATTCAGCACTTTTGCAACAGGGGCGAGGCAGTTGGTTGTGCATGAAGCCATGGAAACGATTTTTATATCGTTCCTGTATTCAGTGTGGTTTACCCCGAGAACGAACATAGGAGTGTCATCCTTGGATGGGGCTGACATAATAACCTTTTTTGCACCGGCACTTATATGTTTTTCTGCAAGTTCTTTTTTAAGAAAGAGGCCGGTTGACTCAATTACGTATGTTGCACCTACCTCATTCCATTTAAGGTCTGCAGGATCCTTTTCAGAAGTAATCCTTATTTTTTCCCCGTTTACAACAAGATGACCGTCTTTTACATCTACGGTACCGTTGAAAATACCGTGGGTTGAATCGTATTTCAGCATATATGCCATGTACTCCACGTCAATCAGGTCGTTTATGCCGACTACTTCTAAGTTGCTGCGGGACATAGCTGAACGGAAAGCCATTCTGCCAATTCTTCCGAATCCGTTTATTCCAATTTTTATATTTCCCATATTTACTTTTTTTTATTGAATATTTATAAGTCGGAATTAAACATCAAAAATAGCTATATTTCTGTTCAAAAAAAACCTTTAAACAGTAGCATTATGTTCGCCAAAATCCAGGAGAAACGGTTATTATTAGTTGCCGGTTTCAAGTAAAAAATAAATTATTTAGATTAAATACACATTAAAACCGCTTTTGTTCAATACAAAGAAAATTCATCAAATAATTAATATATTTGAAGTCTTCTGTTGCTTCTATTTGACTATTATGAAAGACCATTTTCATTTTTACACCGTAATCATTTTTCCCAATTATTTTACAGGTAACATGTGTAAGACTATCACTTTATTATGCAATTTCTTCAATTATTATTTTTTCAAAACAAATTATAAAAAGCTATGTTAAAAAATCTGTTTTCACTTGTGGTTGTGAGCCTTATATTCTTTCACAACCTGAATTCACAAACTGCGCAGGTGGTTGGACTAAGGGAAAACACACCCGCTGTGTTTGCCCTTACCAATGCCACTTTGGTAACCGAACCCGGAAATGTTGTCAACAATGCGACAATAGTTATCCGTGATGGTATTATTGAAGCTGCCGGACGAAGGGTGTCTGCTCCGGCTGATGCAACTGTCATTGACCTGAACGGTAAAACTGTTTATCCCGGATTCATAGATATGTATTCCGAAATTGGTATGCCCGACCTGGGATCTCCTCCCGGAGCCCGCAACATCTCAGATATTCCGGATGAGTACCTTGAAATGATACAGGGTATTATGAGAACGCAGGTCACTGAAGATGCAGGAAGAGCTGCCGTACACTGGAATCCGCAGGTGCGCAGCTTCTACAGAAGTGCATCCGTGTTCCAGCCTGATAAAGATGAGGCTTCAACACTTCGTTCCCAGGGATTTGTGCTTGCCCAGGTAGTTCCGAAACATGGAATTTTCCGTGGTTACAGTACTGTTGCAAGTCTGGGGGAGGAAGATGCTAATTTTCTGATAGCAAGGGAGGATGTTGCACAGGTAATGTCATTCAGCCGCTCCAGGGAGCTTGGAGGAGGGTACCCAACTTCATTGATGGGTGTAATTGCACTTATGCGCCAGACGTTTTATGATGCTGATTGGTATGAAAGGGCTCATGAAGCATACAGAAGTCAAGCAGGACTGCCACAGCCGGAGTTGAATATCTCTCTTGCCGCCTTGTCAGATGCTGTTAGAGGCGGCACACCATTTATTGCTGATGCATCAGACGAGATAGGGTTTCTGCGTGCATACGATATATCAAGGGAATTTTCGCTTGACATGTGGGTGCTTGGCAGCGGAGACGAATATAAGAGGATAGATGCCGTAAGCAGGACCAATCTGCCTGTGATAGTGCCGGTAAATTTCAGACAGGCGCCGTCGGTTGAAAAACCTGAGGATGCAATGAACACATCTCTTTCACAGTTAAGGGACTGGTACCTGGAACCTGAAAATCCTGCTAAGCTAGTTCAGGCGGGTGTTCCTGTAACATTCACCTCAAACGGACTTCGGAATAAAGGCGATTTTCTGGGTAAGTTAAGGACTGCTGTTAAAAGAGGGCTTTCTGAAGAAGATGCTTTGAGGGCACTTACTGTGACACCGGCAGGTATGCTTGGTGTTGACAATAAGTACGGCACTGTTGCCGAAGGTAAAGCAGCAAGTCTGGTTATAACAGACGGAAATATATTTGATGAAGCAACTTCTGTTCAACAGGTATGGGTAGACGGCAAAATGTTTGTTATAAAAGATGAAACCGACACCAGGGGTGAATATGCTGTTCAGGCCGGAAATGTTTTACAGAATGCCGTTATTGAGATAAAAGGTTCGCCTTCACGCCTGTCAGGTACAATTGCAATGGGAGGGGAAAGCGTTAACCTGTCATCACTCAGTTTTGACAATGAAAGGATCTCTTTCCGTTTCAAAGGCGATGGTCTCGGGCTTGATGGAAATATCCGGATGTCTGCAAATTTTAGCGATGGTGAGATGATGGGGATAGGTGAAACAGGAGACGGTTCTTTCTTTAACTGGACAGCTAATAAGACAGCTGATGTTGATGCCGGAGAGGAGAGGGAAACAGCAGAGACTCCCGGACTTACACTTCAAACCTTGTTTCCCTCAGTTGATTACGGTATCACAACAACACCGGAACAACCCCGTTCCGTTCTGGTTCAGAATGCAACAATCTGGACACAAGGTCCGGAGGGCAGGATGGAGAATGCAGACTTGTTGATCAGGGAAGGCAGGATTGAACAGGTTGGCAGGAATATTTCTGCTCCAAGGGGGGCTGTTGTAATAGACGGAACAGGCAAACATGTTACACCCGGGCTGATAGATCCGCACATTCATTCAAGTATTGCCGGCGGAGTTAACGAAACCGGTTATAATATGACCGCTGAAGTACGCATACAAGATGTTATTCATACAAACACAGTCTGGATCTACAGGCTTCTGGCAGGCGGATTGACCACTGCAAAACTTTTCCACGGTTCAGCCAACCCTGTTGGTGGTCAGGATGCTGTTATTAAGATGCGCTGGGGAGGACTCCCTGAAGATGTTCTGGTTGAGGATGCAACACCAGGTCTGAAAATGGCAATGGGAGAAAATGTGGTTCGCAGGCCAGACCGGTATCCCAGTACCCGCATGGGAGTTGAAGAGATAATGAGGGATGCTTTTCTTGCAGCAAGGGAATATGAAAAACAATGGAATGAGTGGAGAAGCAACGGTAACGGCATACCGCCCCGCAGGGATCTTCAGCTTGAGGCCATTCTTGAAGTGCTGAACGGTGAAAGGAAGGCTCATGTACACGCATATCGCCAGGATGAAATGCTTATGATGATGCGACTTGCAGAGGAGTTTGGGTTTACGGTGGGAACATTTGAGCATGCTTTGGAAGGCTATAAGATAGCTGATGAGCTTCGTGAGCACGGTGCTATTCCTGTTATTTGGAGCGACTGGCATTCTTTCAAGGTAGAGTCGTATGACGGGATTCTCCATAATGCAAAGCTTCTTATAGATGCAGGAGTTGTTACCTCGCTTCATTCCGACAATACGCAAATTGCAACCCGCATGAACTGGGAAGCGGGCAAGGTTGTAAGGGCTGGTGTTTCTCATGAGGATGCAATGGACCTGATCACAAAGAACCCGGCCATCGCTCTTGGTATTGACCATCGCGTAGGTTCTCTTGAGCCCGGAAAGGATGCCGACTTTGTTATATGGAACGGAAATCCCATGTCTGCATTCTCAATTGCAAAACAAACCTGGGTTGACGGAAGGAAATATTTCGACAGGGAAGAAGATTTGAGAAAGCGTGAAGAAATTCAGGAAGAGCGTTCAAAACTCATTGAATACCTGTTGGAAAACAGTAATTAGTCAAATTACCCAATAAAAAAACAATTTATCTAAATATTCAACATAAGAAGATATGAGACAATTGATAAGTATTTTTAAAACATCAACCGGTTTAACTTTTCCGGTGGCGTTCCTTTTACTGCTTGCCTTCTCTGCAGTTCAGGCGCAAATACCTGCACCTCCCCAGGAGGGTCCGGTAGCACTCGTTGGAGGAACTGTACACACCATGAGTGACGGTATAATTGATAACGGTACCGTTCTTTTTGAAAATGGCAAAATAACGGCTGTAGGGACAAGTGTTGATATCCCTTCCAATGCCCAGGTAATTGATGTTTCAGGAAGACATGTCTACCCCGGACTTATCCATGCAAGAACCACACTTGGATTGTCGGAGATTGGGAGGTTGGGAGAAACCGTTGATCTTAACGAGCAAGGTACAATAAATCCCAATGTGAGGGCCGAGGTAGCTTTCCATCCTGAAAGCGAACATATTCCTACAGCTGCTGTAAACGGTATTACTACGGCTATTTCAACACCTTCCGGCGGAATTATATCCGGAAGGGCTGCTGCTATGATGACCAATGGGTGGACATGGGAGCAAATGACGCTCAGGTCATCGGTTGGAATGATAGTAAACTGGCCGGGTATGGGTAACACCGGTGCTCGTGATGAAGCTTTGGGCCAGCTTCAACAGTTCATTGACGAAGCCCGTATGTACCAGGCAGTGAAAAATGCCGCAGGCGAGAGGAATGTACCCCGTCATCTGCACGATGTTCGTCTTGAGGCCATGATACCTGTCCTTGAAGGGGAAATGCCCGTATTCATAAATGCAAGTGAGCTTCGCCAGATTCAGTCTGCCATCGCCTGGGCTGAAAAGGAAAACCTGCGGATGGTTCTGGTAGGAGGCAGGGATGCAGGTTACGTGGCTGATCAGCTTGCAGAGAAAAATATTCCTGTTATACTTACACCGGTAATATCCGGTCCGTCACGTCTCTGGACAGGTTATGACGAATCTTATTCTCTGCCTGCAAAACTTTATGAGGCGGGTGTGGATTTTTGTATAGGAGGAGAAGGCTCTGCCGCCTATGCATTCCGTCTGACTCATCATGCAGGTTCGGCAGTTGCATTTGGACTTCCCGAAGAAGAAGCGGTAAAATCTCTTACGATCAATGCTGCAAGAATTCTTGGCATAGATGACCTGGTGGGTTCTATAGAGGAAGGCAAGGATGCCACACTGATAGTCACCAACGGAAGTCCGGTTGAACTTTGGACCCGGGTAGAACATGTATTCATACAGGGCAGGCAGGATGACATGATGGACAAGCAGCGCCGTCTTTATGAGAAGTACAAGGAAAAACAGAGGCAAGCTGCAATGTAAAACGAGTTCTGATTAGTTACCAGTTTAAAAATGCCCCGGATTTTTCCGGGGCATTTTTTTGGGTGTGCCGTGCATGGTATATAACTTGGTGGTGCAAGTCCACTATGGGGGTTCATAATCGCCAACCATTAGCTAAGGGCAAGGGTGTCCATCGCGAGGTGGAATCTGAAGGAAG
>SLCF01000080.1 GCA_007125955.1 Bacteroidales bacterium
GCCATCCCCAAAAAAAACATTGTTCTTGCCGGGAATTTTAATTTTTTTGTTTTCATGATTTATTTAAAATTTTTAATAACATTTAAAGTAAGAATGATTTTGAATATCAATCTATGGAACATATGTAAGTAAATTAATCCTGGTATAAAGGTAGTTCTTTAATCAGGCGGATCATTACATATTTAATACGGAAATTTGCACGTTTCACACATTTGGATAAACCGGGAAATAAAGGTTTTTAATTCCGAACCGGGGATTAGTTATCTTACGAAAGTGATTTGCTATTATGAGTTTCCTGATTTTTCGAATAATCGCCCTCATATACCATTAGATTATCCCTGATCAGCTCAGGAAAAACATTATCGGGAAAATCCGGTGATCATTTTCCGTTAAACCCGGAGATGTCAACAACAGAAAGAAGGCATTGCTCTTCTTCGCCGGTGACTATGCCCTCCATGTAGACTTCGCGTTTATGATCGTTATTATTGAGAAGTATCAGTTTGCAAGATTCTTTTTCATGATCCGAAAAGATCTTGTTAAAAAAATTGTTGAATTCAGGTAATGAATCTTCCGGGATGAAAAATCTGAAGTTGCTGTTAATCAAACAAATGCGTTTTTCGCCCAGCATATCGGCAGCCGTATAGTTAAGTTCAGTTATCATGCCTTCCTTATCAAGGGTTAGATAGCCCATTGGGGCAAGATCATATAACATGGTGTATTTTTTAAGAGCCGTTTCCAGGGCTTCGTATGCCTGTTGCAACTCTTCAAACTGCATCTCCAGTTCTATCTTGTGTACCTGCAACTCATGGAGTAGCTTCAAATCGTCTGAAGCAACCAATGAATTTCTACTGCTTTTTTTCTTTTCTTCCAGCAGTTTTTCTGCTTTCAGACGCAGCATCCGGGCATTAGTGTTTTCCTGTTTTTCATTAGCCATAGCTTATCGGTATATTTTTATGTTATACTTATTTATTTTATCCCGGGTTTCTCTATTACTGTATTTTGTGGAACAGAATTATTCCGTCCGGAACTTTTTGTTTTGTTTTCAATATTTTAACAGACCAGTCAACTTCCTTTAACACGCCTCCGGCAGTTGACACCTTAAATTTTAATTGGCCTCCATCTGGCTTATCCAGCAGTTTACGTATTTTCTGCTCTGCTATTTTTCTCTCCGGTTCAGGAACAAACATTTGAATCCAGTTTTTGTTAATTGCATCATTGTAATTAGTGCCAAAAAATTGTTCCGCGCGGAAATTAAATCGGGTTATTTTCATATCTGTCGACAATTTAACTATCACTTCACCGGAGGAGACCAGAAGCGTTTGCAATACCTGTTCTTTTTTGTGTAAATCTTCTTCTGTCTGTTTGAGATCGGAAATGTTAATAAAGGTTATGACCAGACCGTCTGTTTTGTTTTCAAGTGTATGGTAGGGCATAATCCGGACATTAAACCATTGCCCGTCTTTACCCTGCACCTGCTTTTCTAAAAGAACCTGGGTTTTCAGAACCTTAACCGCATCATCTGCCATCTGCGGATAAACAAGGTTGGTAGTCAGATCAGTAAAAGGCCGCCCGATATCGCTGCTTATAAGATTGAAAATTTTGGTTGTCTGGTTGGTATAACGCCGGATATTCAACTCCTTATCAAGGAACAGTGTTGCAATATCAGTGCTGTCTAGAAGATTCTTCATATCGCTGTTAACTCTGGAATATTCATCCATCTTCGCCTGCAATTCAGCATTAACTGTTTGCAGTTCTTCATTCAGGCTTTGCAATTCTTCTTTCGATGTGGTAAGCTCTTCATTGGTTGACTGAAGCTCTTCGTTTGTCGATTGCAATTCCTCATTGGCAGATTTCAGCTCTTCCTGGGAAGTGTGCATTTCCTCCTGGATAAATTGGTTCTTTTCGCGCACACGCAACAACTCCTCTTCCAGTTCAGATTGCCTGCCTCTGCCTGTAACCTTATTTTTACCCACATCCGCCGGCTTGTTGATTCCGGTTTCCGGTGATTCTGCAAATACAATTATAACAGTGCCTTTTATTGATTCAGGACTGTCAATCCACCGGATTTTTATATTTACATTCTGCACTTTATCATCTGTTCCTGTCCCGGTATTTTGCAATATTACAGTTTCCCTCTTTGAAATCGCCTGCCGGAAGGCTGAAGAAAATTCATCTCGCAACTCCTCTCGCAGCATGGCAAAAATATTCATATCTGCCTTGCCTGCGGACGGTTCCAGGTACCTGCCTGTATGCCCGGTGATATAAATGATATCGCCTTTCTCATTTACAAGAACACCCGGAGGTGAAAATTCCTGTAATAAGAGCCTGTCGACAAGTGAATGGACATTCATGTCAGATTTGCCGGTTGCCGGTTTTTCATGATTTACCGGATTGGTTCGGATGTGCGGAAAAGTATTTACCGGTTCATAGATCAGGGAAGTGTCGGAACGGTTGTAAATTTTCAGCCTGGAATCGACAGCTTTAAAAAGATGGCTCTGCGTTCCGGGAGTTTCGGAATTGCCCAGAACCATTATTCCATCAGGTTTCAGGCTATAGTAAAACAGTCCGAGTATTTTCTTCTGCAGCCTGGGGTTAAGATATATAAGCAGATTCCGGCAAGAAATAAGATCCATTTTTGTGAAGGGAGGATGCATGATAATATTATGTTGCGCAAACACGATCATTTCCCTGAGCTCGATATTGACATGATAGTTATTATCCCCCCTGACAAAAAAACGGCTCAGCCGATCCTGCGACATTTCTTTGTTAATCCTGTCAGGAAAGACGCCTTTGCGCGCAAACTCAATTGCTTCACTGCTGAGGTCGGTGGCAAATATCTGCATCGAAAGATTGCGCCGGGGAGTGGCTTTGTCCATGATTTCACGGAAGATCATTGCCAGGGAATATGCCTCCTCACCGGAAGAGCAGCCAGGCACCCATACCCTGATAACCGATCCCTCCTGCCTGTTATTTATAATCCGTGGAATAACCGACTCCTTTAGCTTGTCCCATACTTCGGGATTACGAAAAAAATTGGTTACACTGATCATCAATTCCTTAAACAGGATGTCCAACTCACCCGGATTATCCTCCAGATAGGTAACATACTGGGATATCTTGTTTATCCCGTGTATGCTCATGCGTCTTTCTATACGCCGGTAGATCATATTTTCCTTGTACTGGGAAAAGTCATTCCCTGTATGGGTTCGCAAAAGCATGATTATCTTTTCAATAGCATTCTTGTCCCTGATATCCGCATCCAGGGCCGAACTGACAGCCCGGCTTTTTTTGAGAAAATCGGCAAGCATAGCGGGCAACCCGGCAGGTGAAGCCACAATATCAGCATTTACCGCTTCCATGGCATTTCGGGGCATGCTGTCAAATTTTGCGGTGGCCGGATCCTGCACCATTACGATCCCGTCTTTTTCTTTTATGCCGACCACACCATCACTCCCATCCGACCCCATACCTGAAAGAATAAGTCCTATGCTTCTTTCCCGCATATCCTCTGCAAGCGAATGAAAGAAAAAATCAATCGGCAACCGAAATCCTCTGGCTTCTGAAGGATTAAAAATGTGTAGTATACCGTTGTGAACAGACAGGGTTTTATTTGGCGGGATCACAAATACCGAATCGGGACTTAACGCCATATTGTCCAAAACCTGGTGTACGGGAATTTTTGAAACCTTCTGGAGGAGTTCAGGCAAAACTCCCTTTTTTGTCGGATCCATATGCTGGATAACAACATAAGCTATTCCGCTGTTTTCAGAAACATTTCCAAGGAATTGTTCCAGCGCTTCAAGACCTCCGGCAGATGCACCAATTCCTACAACCGGAAACTGAACCTTGTCCGGGCCCGCTGATTTTTCAGTTAAGGAGTCTGAAGCACCCATCTTTCTTTTAACCATAAATATTTTACATTAGCCGGGATTTCACACCTGTAATAAATACCAGATCAGTCGATAAGCTCCAGGGAAAATTTGAATATGCTTCCCTTACCCGGTTTGCTTTCTATATGCAGGATACTACCGTGACTTTCAATGAATTCCCTGCATAACATAAGACCTATTCCATTAACCTGACCATTACTGCCGGGGATTATAAAAATGCCGGCTTCATTTTTCAAAATGTTTTTTTTCTGCTCCGCAGACATTCCCACACCATTGTCTGCTATGGAAATTTCTGCAAACCGTCCGGCAGCCCTGGCCTTTACTTTTATTTTACCTCCATAATCAGTAAATTTTATGGCATTACTTATCAGGTTCCTGAAAATTGATCTAACCATTTGAATATCTCCGGATATATTTAATCCGGGAGATACAGAGTAGTCCACTGTGATGGATTTTAGTGTTATAGGGGACATAACCTTTCCCAGTTCATCTTTTAACAATTCATGCAAATTAATTTTTACCGGATTAACGGTAGTACAATTATTTATTGATACAGACCATTCCAAAAGTTTATCAAGTAAATTTAAAGTTTTTTTTGCAGAATCTGATGCAGCATTGATATACTGCTCAAAACCAATAGGGCCATCGCTTTCCATTTTTTTCTTTAATAGTTCAAGGGCGGCCAAAACGGTGCATACAGGACTTCTCAGGTCATGTCCGATGACAGAAACAGATTTGGCGGTTGCAGTAACAACCTCTTCCAGTTCTTTGGTGCGTTTATCCAGAAGTTCAACTAAGCTGTCATTCTGTTTTTCCATTTCCCGTAACTGCAGCAACAGTTTGTTCAAAGGCCATTGTCTGATATTTTCAACAGCATACCGGATTTCATGCTCCTTTGGGTATCCGTTTTCACTTCTTACCTTATTTATCTTATGACCGGTCTTATTGGAAACATTTGTCTGGTTATTTTTCATTGAACCATTATTAGGTTAGATTTCAGTTATGCACATGTAATTTTCTTCAAGAATAGCATATTTTGCGGAAAGAACTTTTACATTTATCCCTGAAATATTTATAAAAATACCATATCATAATCCGGCTTACCCGTGTGGCAACCCTGTAATAAACATGAGAAATTAACCAGTAATCTCCGCAAACAGGAGGATGATTAAATATACTCTTAAGAGCGGGAGAGAAAAGGTTCCAGAGCATGCGAAATTTTTTTTGCAAATTTTCATGAAAAAATTTTAAACAGATAAAAAAATTTAAAATCTTTGGTTGTATTTTGGTTTGAAATAACTAAAACTAACCTTTATGAAATTATTTTGCCTGTTTTTGTTAATGTTGTTCGTTTTCAGGACTGATGTGATCCATTCCATGCAGGATTACAAGGAGATTACACTTGATCATATAATCCTGGAGAATACCTTTTCGCCGCGTACTGTTACAGGTCTGCGCTCAATGAAAGATGGTATTCATTATACTACACTTGAAGGTGGCCGTCAAATCGTAAAATACAGCTATGAAACAGGAGAGGTGGTTGATGTTATCTTCTCGGTAAAAGAGCTTGAGGAAAACCGTTTTTCTTCATTCTCGGGATATGAATTCAGCGACGACGAATCGATGCTGCTGATAACCACCGGAAGGGAACAGATTTACAGGCACTCCTACAGAGCGGATTTTTATGTATGGGATATTGAGACAAAAACCCTTTTTTCTCTTTTCGGGGAAGGAAAGGAACAGCTTGCAACTTTTTCACCCTGCGGAAGAAAAATTGCATTTGTTTTTGAAAATAACCTTTATTACAGGAACCTGGAATCGGGAGAGATTGTCAGGATAACCTCTGACGGCAGGGAGAATTATGTTATTAATGGTGCACCTGACTGGGTTTATGAAGAGGAGTTCTCATTCAACAAGGCATTTGAATGGTCTCCTGACGGTAAAAAGATTGCATTTTACCGCTTTGATGAAAGTGATGTAAAAATGTTCAACATGACCATCTACGGGGAGCTTTATCCCCACTGGTACAGCTTTAAGTATCCAAAAGCAGGGGAAGAGAACTCCCTGGTTACTATACATGTGTATGACCTTGAAAATGAGAAGACAGTACTGATGGATACGGGTGACGAAACAGACCAGTATATACCGAGGATCAAATGGACAAAAGATCCCGGGAAACTCTGCATTTACAGGCTTAACAGGCTGCAAAACCATATAGAACTGCTGTTTGCCGATCCTGTGACCGGCAGCTCCGGAATTGTTTTTTCAGAAAAGAACAAATATTTTATCTCTGAAACAGGAGATAATTTTGTTACCTTCCTCGACGACAATGAGCATTTTGTGATAATGAGCGAACGTAGCGGATGGATGCATTTTTACCTTTACGATATGGAAGGTGATTTGATGAAAACAAGGAATATCCTCTTATGATGTATGTGTATGGAGGCCCAGGCTCCCAAACAGTTATCGATTCATGGGGTAATCCGGGTGCCTGGTTCCATATGCTGGCACAAAAGGGCTACATAATTGTAAGTGTAGATAACAGGGGAACCGGAGCACGAGGGGAGGAGTTTTTCAAATCCACCTACATGCAGCTGGGGAGACTTGAGGCTATTGATCAGATTGAAGCAGCCAGATACCTTGCAGGGAGAACCTACATTGACAAATCACGCATAGGCATATACGGCTGGAGTTACGGTGGGTATATGACTTCGCTTTGTATTACACTGGGGGCTGATATTTTCAAACTTGCAATTGCAGGTGCACCGGTTACCAGCTGGCGGTTTTATGATACAATCTATACTGAAAGATACATGAGAACACCTCAGGAAAACCCCGACGGGTATGATGACAACTCACCCATAAACCATGTGGAAAAGCTTAAGGGTCATTATCTGCTTATACACGGAACGGCTGATGACAATGTACATTTCCAGAACTCTGTAGAAATGATTGATCGCCTGGTTGAGGAAAACAAGCATTTTGACCTGCTGGTTTATCCCAATGCAAGGCACGGTGTCAGAGGACAGGCCAGGTATCATATGTATAACCATATGACCGCCTTTATACTGGAGAATCTTTGAGTGTAACAAGTCCGGTTAAATACTGGCAATTAAATGACCGGGCATAATTTTTTTAGCAGATTTTTAAAATATCAAAAAATATTTATAATTTTGCCACTCCAAAGCAGCCCGGATGGCGGAATTGGTAGACGCGCTAGTTTCAGGGACTAGTGTTCGCAAGAACGTGCTGGTTCGAGTCCAGTTCCGGGCACTTTAACATCGCCCAGGTGGTGGAACAGGTAGACACGCCAGCTTGAGGGGCTGGTGCCCGTTTAGGGCGTGCTGGTTCGAATCCAGTCCTGGGCACTTTAGTAACCTACTACCCATAATACCCTTTCTTCCTCAATACATTTATCAATCAGACGGATAAGATCCATGTTCGCTTCGGCAAGCTTATCCCTGTACTTTTTCCATTCTTTTTCCCAGTCACTGTCTCTTTTTTCCAGCTCAAGAATGAAGTTGTTACCCATAAAAAACTGCAATAAAAAAGCCTTGAAACCATCAATATTTTCAAGTTGTTCAATTTCGCTATACCTTTTTTTCAGTTCGTTCTGAAGGGGTAAAATATTGCGCAGATTATACCTGGTAGGGCCTGAATAGTCGAATGACTCGTTGCTTCGCTCAAAACAGGGAGCAAAAATGGTGAAAAGATCCTCATCCATAAATTTGGATTCCGGGTCGCATTTATTGAAATAATCATTGTTCCCGGTTATATTGAACTCCACGAAGTTAAGCCATTCGGCATTTTGAAGCTTAATTTCCATCGGGCTATTTTTCAATAAATATAAGAATTCCGGGTAAAATATACAAACATCGGATATTCCTTATAATGACTGATTAACTGGAAAGGCCGTTGAGGCGTTTGAGCAGTGAAACGTTTTGCCTGTAAAGCTCTTCCCTTATCTGATTGTAATACTCTTTGACCGATCCGGGCCACTCCTTGCCTTTAGGATGATTAGCCATATAAATCAACTTGTTTCGCAGATTGATCGCATCGGACATTATTTCCATCGTGTTTTCCTGGTTTAGTGAAGGTGTGTATTCCAGGAAAGTGAAACATTCAAATACTACCTTCATGCAAAACGAGTTTATCTCCTTTTTAAGATTTTTGCGGCTTGCCATTTTCAGGTTCAGTAATTTTTTAAAAAGCAAAATTGCATCAACAAATTACGAATAATTGAAAAAAAAACAACATATCACCATAAAAAAATGGAATATTTTTTTTATTATTTCAAAAGTATTATTATTACTGTACAGTACAGGTATGGACATTGATTTATTGAAAAAAGCCCGGTGGCAGAATTTCAACCTTCCGCGCAGGGTTGAAGAGCCGGTCTGAATTAATTCCCTTACCTTTGACGATAAAATCAGGAATATGTCAGATTGCAAAGGATCAAAGATTTTAATGAACAGCAGGTTGATTTCCTCATCCGGGTTTGATGAAGGGGTTATATCGGAGGGGCGGTCTGTTTATGAAATAATTCGTGTTATTGATGGTGTGCCTTTGTTTATGGAAGATCACCTGGAGAGGCTTTTCACATCAATGAATGAAGAGGGGTTGAAATCTTCCCTGACCATAAAGGAAATTGAAAAAAGGGTTTTGCTTCTTGTTACTTCAGATTACTGTTTGGAAGGAAATATTAGGATTGTGTTGCACTTCCCTGACCCTGACAGAACTGTAGAACCGGTTTTCCTCGCATATTTTACAGAACACAGGTATCCGGAACCGGAACAGTACA
>SLCF01000060.1 GCA_007125955.1 Bacteroidales bacterium
ACAGTTGCTATCAATTTTAAAGTCCAGTTGAATTTCTTTTTTACTTCATTACCAAGTGAATCGAAAAAATCCAAATAATAATGTTTGTAATAGAAAATATTCCTGATGTTTTTCTCATCCATAATACAAAGTTAGCTAATTAGGCAACTTATTCCAAGAGAAATACACTTAATTTTGATTTTCACACCCATTTTGTTTGCTTCGCTTCACAAAAAGAGTGTTCCGTAATTTAGCAATCCGGTATTAGGGTAAAACTTTTTTCCGCCCGTTAATATAACCTGATAAATTCTGCTTATCCCCTCAACTTACCCACCAGCCAACATGATCAAGGGTTGGACTCAATCGGATTAGATCCCCTCCTGCAAAGCCTGTATAGCATTCTTGACAGTCAATCCGGATGAGGGGAACTCAGAATTTATACCAAAGCTATATTAACATAATGCAATCCATTATAGGACAAACAAAGGAAAATTACGGCCAGGCCTGAAAGGTATATTTAGCTTTATTATCGGGGCAGACTCTTAGCCTGTCAAAGCACAGCCAGGTATAATCCGGTCGCAGCCGACGCTGAGATCTTGCGAACGGCAGCCCGATAACGGTGCATAGATCGCACGGGCCGACCTGTCATTAATATCGGGATTTAAGTATATGCAAATTTCGCCGTTGGCGGCTCAAGTTAGCTACACACATGCTCATCCTGCGCTCATAAAACCAAAAAAATCAAGGTTGGCATAAAATCCAGATAAAACTACTGCCCGGTTCTCCCCTGCGCATTTTAACACGTTCCTCCCGGTGGTAGTCACTCAGACAAAAATGCACCGGCCCCCTCCCCTTCTGAAACTGCACATTTATTGTTAGAGCAGGATTTCCCGGTGGATTTTTAATTTTTGCAGCCAAAATGAATTAAATTTAATATACCAAAAAGACCTTTTGATGAACAATATGAATCTTTTAGTCAAATAATATAATCTCAATTAATTTATTTTTAATAATTTGAAAAATATTAGTAATAAAGTTTAACAATTTAGTTAACAGTCTATATTTCAGCACTATAAGCTATAACACAGCATAATATATTTACCATTTTTTTAATCTCCGGAGTATCAAGTTTCAAATATCTCTTTATCGAAACTAAATGCATTAATTTATCATGAAAGATAAAAATAGGCAAAACCTGATTTACCATTTAATGGTAATTTGTTTATTTCTTATTTTAACCCCTGGCTGCGATAAGGATGATCCGGCCCGGCTTGCCTCAATCACCACAGCTACGGTCTCGGAGATCACTTCCGGCAGTGCAGTAAGTGGAGGAAATATTACTGATGACGGCGGAGCTACGGTAACTGCCCGGGGTGTCTGCTGGTGCACCTCTCCGGAACCAACCACCGGCAATAACAAAACGACTGATGGCAGTGGCCCCGGTAGCTTCACAAGCAACCTGGAAAATCTTTCACGCAATACGACATACTACCTCAGGGCATATGCCACAAACAGCGTAGGCACCGCATATGGCAGTGAGGTTCAATTTACTACCGAAGGTGAGACCGCCTCTGTTACTACCCTGGAGATCACAGATATGGCTTTTAATTCTGCAACAGGCGGTGGTGAAGTGACTGATGACGGCGGAGAGGCTGTTACTGAAAGAGGTGTATGCTGGAATACCTCCGGTAACCCGACAACAGATGATGATAAAACAGATGACGGGACCGGAACCGGCAGCTTCAGCAGCGCCCTAACAGGACTTGACCCCAATACCACCTACTTCGTAAGGGCTTATGCAATTAACAATAATGGCACCTCCTACGGAGATGAGGTTACCTTTTTGACACCAGATGTGAATGCTGTATTTGTCTCCCCCTCCGGCGACGACACAAACCCCGGGCTTCCCTCCTCTCCGATGCTTACCATCCAGGCAGCTATAAACCTCGCTGCCCAGGAAGAGAAGGATGTTTATATTGCAGCCGGCACCTATACATCAGCAACAATATCCCTTCTCAACGGGGTTTCATTGTACGGCGGATACGATCCGGAAACCTGGGAGCAGAACGAAAGCAACACAGTGAATATAGTTCATGACGGAACCATTGTATCCGGCCGCATTACCGGAATTGAAGGAGTAAATATCACGACTGCCACAACCCTGCAGTATCTGACAATCCGGACCCCGGATGCGACCGGAAGCGGGGTGTCAAATTATGGTATTCACATTGTAAACAGTCCGGGATTGAGACTGAAAAACAACTCCATAACGGCAGGCGACGGCTCTGATGGTGTTCCCGGCTCTAACGGCAATGATGGGCTCGATGGCAACCATGGCGGTAACGGAGCCCCGGGCCATGGCGACCAGGATGTGATTGCATCAGGTGGTTCCGGTGGAACTTCGGCTGCCGGCCGTTCGGGTGGTTCAGGTGGCCGGGGCAGGTATGGAAATACCGCAGGAGATAATGGCCAGACAGGACAATTTAGTTCAGCCGGCGGATCAGGCGGACCGGCAACTGGGTGCGCTGGTGATGGAGACGGGCAACATGGTTCAAACGGTGCTCACGGCTCAGATGGTGCTGACGGGACAGGTGGTTCGGGAGGAACCGTGACAGGCCACTTCTGGCAAACCGAAAATGGTAACTCCGGCACCAACGGAACACATGGCAACGGTGGCGGCGGCGGCGGCGGAGGCGGCGGCCAGGGAGGAATGTTCTGCGTAGACGGTACCGGCAACGGCGGAGGCGGAGGCGGTGGCGGTGGCCAGGCAGGTGTTAGAGGTGTCGGAGGCTCTGGTGGCGGCGGTTCATTCGGGCTCTTTGCCGCTAACTGCAACGGTTTGCAGCTTACTGAAAACACAATTTCAAGTGGAGACGGAGGCAGAGGCGGTGCGGGAGGAACGGGAGGCTGCCCGGGAGCAGGCGGTGACGGAGGCAAAGGTGCCACTAATGATGCTGGTGAAGTAGGCCGTGGAGGTAATGGCGGAGATGGTGGCAATGGAGGGCGTGGCGGACATGGCGGCGGTGGTGCAGGCGGTCCGTCATATGCCATATACCGGCATAATACGTCCGTTGACACAACAGGCAACACCCTCACCCATGGAAGCGGAGGCAGCGGCGGTACAGCTGCTTACAAGTGGTGCGCCATTGGTGGCGGGTACATGGGTGATGCAGGCTCTTCAGGTGCTTCAGATACCGTTTATTAATTGTTATTTAAGGTTGCTTTGCTCTAAACAACTTTAAGTTGTTATTGTTAATTTTGCTGAATGATCAGGGCAAAAAATATACAACTTTCGTTTAACGGCAAGACAGTAATTAAAGACCTGACTTTCGAGATTGGAAATGGCGAAAACGTCTGTTTTTCCGGTGCATCTGGTAAAGGGAAATCCTCGTTGCTCAAAATGCTTCAGGGCTACATTTTGCCGGATGCGGGATCTATAAGTGTAAAAGGCCTTGAGCTGAATGAAAAAAATATCGCGACCATAAGATCGAACATGGCTTATATCCCCCAGAATGTCAATCTTCCCGTTAATAACGGCATTGAACTGCTTGAGTTGATCACCGGTGATAAACCGGCTGAGAGGGTTTTTAGCATAGCCGCCCGGCTGGGCATACCCGAAGCTATGCTTGAACAGGGCTTTGATGAGATTTCCGGGGGCCAGAAACAACGAATAGTTATTGCAGTATGTTTGTCGCTTGACAGGGAGATTATTCTTCTTGACGAGCCTACTTCTTCACTGGATGATGAATCAATCGGTAAATTGATGGATGTTTTAAAAGGACCCGGGGAAAGGACTGTTGTTTCTGCTTCTCACAACCATGAATGGATACGCTTTGCTGACAGGTCAATAGCTTTATAATAACAGTGGTTTTTACTGCAAAATAAGCTTGTTAAATTGCATGGGCAGTAATGAATGACATGATAGACATAGGACTGGGCGAATTGCTTACAGGCTTTTTAATGCTTGCAATTCCGGTGCTTGTATTTATTTACTTCCGCACAGGGATGGTAAAGGATGTTTTTATAAGCTCAGCCAGGATGATTGCACAGTTATTTCTGGTTGCTCTGTACCTTGACTGGATTTTCGACATGAACAGCGCCTGGATCAACTCCCTGTGGGTCATTATTATGGTGTTGATAGGCGCCGGCACAATGGTTTACAGGGTCAGGCTTAGTTGGCGTATCTTTCTTGTTCCGCTTGTACTTGCAGGGTTGCTTTCAATAGCTATCATAGACGGTTTTTTCCTCGGAGTGGTAATAAGACTGGATTACTTTTTCGATGCCAGGTATTTTATACCAATTTCAGGGATGGTACTGGGAAATTCAATAAATCATAATATTGTGGGACTAACCTCCTATTTCGAAGGTCTTTCAAAGCGCAGGGAGCTGTATTACTTTATTCTCACAAATAACGGAAGCCGCAGAAAAGCTATAAGACCTTATATTCAGGAAGCGCTCAGGAAGGGACTTGGGCCACTCCTTGCAAATATGTCGGTTATAGGACTGATATCCCTCCCCGGAATGATGACGGGACAGATACTTGGGGGTGCTTCTCCTGTTACCGCTATAAAATACCAGGTGATGATAATGGTAGCTATTTTTGCAGGATGCACAATGATATTGATTATGAGCATATTGTACTCAAATATTTTTGTATTCGACAAATACGGCAATATAATAAACCTCCGTTCCGGCAAACAAATAAGAAATAATAGTAGGTAATTTCTGATAATTAACATCATAATTCCTTCCTTTTTTTCATATATTTGATATTATGCGGTTGTCAGCATACTCCAGACTGAATTTAATTTTAATCATCCTGCTATGAAAAGTTTTTTTAACAAGACATTGAGGGTTAGTATAACCCTGGTGATTTTATCATTTTTTTTAACAATTTCCTGCGACAAGGAAGATACTGAAGACACACCCCCTTTTTTAGATGATATCCTAACGGAAGAGTCCTCTGTAACTGACAGCAGTGTGACAATCAGAGGAGAAATAAACGCAAAGGTAAATTCAGCAGGCATTGTCTGGAATACCTCTGTAAATCCAACAACTTACTATTATGACGGGAAAATTACCATAGAAGATATACCTGGTGATTTCGAGGTCACAATAACCGGCCTTCAGCATACAACCCGCTATTTTGCAAGAGCTTATGCCATAAATAATGAAGAAACGCTTTATAGTAACCAGGTCAGTTTTTCCACCCTGAATGCAGTCCCCAAAGTAACAACCGTAGATGTTTTTGATATTACCAATTCAGTGGCAATGTCAGGAGGTGTTGTAGAAGATGACGGCGGCGCCGAAATAACCGAAAGAGGTATAGTATGGAGTACAGAAGAGAAACCGACGATTGATGACAATATGGCGCATACTTTTTTAAGCGCTGATAATGAATTTTCCAGTTTTATTGATGGGCTTTCGCCTGAAACCGTATACTATGTCAGGGCCTACGCTCAAAACAGCACAGGAACCGGTTACGGGGAACAAAAATCATTTGAAACTATCCCCGATTACAGCCCGGGCTTTACAGGTGAACCCTGTCCGGATATCCCCTATTTTACAGACGAGAGGGACGGTAATGTTTACAATACTGTGCAGATAGGAAACCAATGCTGGATAAGGGAGGATTTGAGGTATCTACCTGAGGTATATCCACGTCATGAGGGTGCAGAACAATATTACATCATACATGAAGATCCCCCTCCCTTTTACTATGTTTACGGATACGATGGTTACGATGTATCTGAGGCAAAGGAAACAGATCACTACAAAAATTACGGGGTGCTGTACGACTGGAATGCTGCCATGGATGCCTGCCCTGCAGGCTGGCACCTTCCCAGCCATGAAGAGTGGGTGGAACTGGAGCGGGCTGTGTGTAACGCTCTTGGCAAAACTGATTGCGATTCTATATTTCCTTATGATATGAGTACAGCTTCATCCGGATGGCGGGGAACACACGAAGCCAATCTGTTAAAATCCTGCCGGCAAAGATATTCCCCGCTGGGTGAAGAATGTGAAACTTCAGGAGAACATCCATTCTGGTCTGTATCTGCTTATTATGCCAATGTTGCCACGGATGATTTCGGATTTTCAGCCCTTCCTGGCGGTATCCGAGGTAATAACAATTTTCACAATCTTACCGGAGAGGGGCATTGGTGGACTTCCAGTATTAGCCGAAGAATAGCTTCTTATCATGGTAAGATTTCAAGATTCTCAAATGAGAAAAGCTTGGGAATGTCCGTCAGGTGCATCAGAAGCACCGATTAAAAAATGCACCGGCCCCTCTCCTCCCGAAACTTAATCTTGTTTCAGGGCAGGGTTTTACACTTTTATAATCTGATGGAGATAGTCACTCTTCTGGCCTGCTGGTATACTTCCCTGTCAGAGGAATCAATACTGAGATCTTCACCTTTGCCGACGGGAATCAGGCGGGATTCATCTATTCCCAGGCGCACCAAAGCTTTTGCAATGACATCGGCCCTTCTCTGTGAAAGCCGCTGGTTGTAATCTGCAGGGCCTCTTTCATCAGCATAACCGGCCAGTTCCAGTGTTACCTCAGGGTTATTATTCATATAGGTTTTCAAGGCATTTATTGTGGTAGCAGCAATTTTTCCAAAACTGTCACTGTCAAAGTCGAAATAGATATTGAAATAGCCGTCATTGATCAAATCAGCAATTATAGTATTTACATCAATAACCCGCAGCGTATTGACCTCATCATGAAGATTGTCAACATCCATGCTTAAATCATCAACGCGTTTGTTCAGCTCTTCATGTTCGCTGTCGGCAGTTTCAAGTTTTGATTCAACTTCAGTAAGCCTGGAATCAAGATTGTCGTACATCGTCTCTTCATAGGGCGTCCTTACATAATAGTCGGCATGCAGGGACCGGGAATTATTGCCAAGTGAGACAGAAACACCAATCGACCCCCTGAATATGACCGGTAAATTTCCATGGTTTACAGATTGACCATCAAAAGCAAAGTTTTGCCCGAAAATATTCATGCCGGAAAAATTTCCTGAGAGTGTTACCCTCGGTGATACTTTCGCCTGAAGGGTCAGTCCTCCAATGCTGTTGCCCATCCAGTCATTTCCGGCAATATTTTCATAATTAAGAAAACCGAATCCCATGCCGAAATTGGCAAGCAGGTTAAATGTATTGGTCCATTCCTCAAATTTCAGGATACGACCGATGTTGGCCACCCCCTGAAAGCCAAGACCATATTGATTTGTTGCAAAAGTTCCCAGGCTGTTATCATGTTCGGTGAACCTGTCATATAATACGCTGGCCTTAATTCCGAAAAACTCATTAATCATATACCTTACACCAAACTCTCCCACGAAGAAATCGGGTGTGGCAGTATGGTAACCCTGTGTAAAATAATTATAGGGGCGGTTAAATCCTACATTGCCTTCAATATACCATTGATTGAAGCCTGAATCGGAATTTCTGAAGCTGTTTTCCTGAGCATGGGTTTCAATGAAGGCAAACAGAAGAAGAATAGTAAAAATAACTGTTATGTGAAATTTTGAATTCATGATCTTCCAAATTTTCAGGTTATAGCAATGCCCTGTTGTGGTAGTTTCTAATAACTATTAAACGGTATATTTTCAACCATTATTATCATTAGTGGTTGACAATATTAAACACGAAACAACCGTGCCTGAAAGGCATGGTTGTTAAACAACATTAACTGGTTATTGTTATTTTTGCTGAATGATTAAAGCGATAAACATACATCTTTCGTTTAACGGAATGACGGTATTTATGACCTGAGTTTAGATCAGAAATGGCGAAAACTTTCTACTGAAGAGTTACTCCCTTAATAGCATCTTCAACCGTTTCAAACATCTCGGGTTGCATTGTCAGATCCGTGCCTATGAAAAGAAGAATGTGGTTGTCTATTTGGCTGGCAAACAATTTATTACCCTGATTGTCGGTAAAAATGAAACCGTTTTCAGCAGTTTCATGGTCTGAAAACCTGTCCAGCGCCTTCATTCTCTCCTCTGCCCTTGCAAAGTTCTCCGAGGCTGCCTCTTTGGAGCCGTATCCCATTACAAAGAGTTTGAAGTCACCGTAATCTCCGGTAACAGCCTCATTGTAACCGAAAATGTCATCATGGTTGAAAAAGTAGACATTCATCATGGCCAGATTGCCCCTGATATATTTTGCTGAAATAAAATTCTGTTCAGGGAGATAATTCACTATTTCAGGTTTTTCTCCTTTTTCAGGAATCCTATCGTCAATGAAACCTGCTATCTCTTTCATGCCGGTTTCAGTCTCTTCTCCCGAATCCAGGGCTGACACAATAACATAATAATTGTCTTTCCAGAACCTTATATGATAGTCGCTGATCTCTCCTTCGTGACCTATCATATATGGATCGGCCGCAGCACTTGCAGAAACCGAATAGATGCCGAAAGCGGCGCCCGGATCTTCCATCCTGTAAATCTCAATCCGCACAGTCCTGTTTTCATCATCACTGAAATGTTCGGCAAGTACTTCCATGAAACCATACTCATAATAAAGGTCGGCTCCGCCGTTTATGAGAAAAAAAAGGTCGTCTCCCTCATAATTGTCGGGTGTTCCGTATGGCTTCCATCCTTCAACTTCATCTTCAGCGGGCAACAGTTTAAAAATATCGTCATCTGCTGTTGCTGCCGCTGAAAAAACTACGATAAACAGGAAAAAAAATAAAGATTTTAAATGTTTCATAATAAAATGCTTGCAATTTTTTATTAAACTTTTAATTTAACTTAAACGGAAATGCTCTTGAGGCATGCCCATTAAAATATGCCAGAGTCAGTGCTATTCTGCAGCCCTTTTAGTTCCGGATAGTCCAGACTCAGTCCAATAAGTCCTGCAGACCCTTTCAGCAGCTGAGCAGAAAGTCAGGCTACCGGATGGACCTCTTTGATATTCAGCTTTCTGAAATCCATATCTCCCAGCCCATCCTGGTGTGCTTTTTCCACGGTCAGAATTGCGCCGTATTCATGACCTATCAAAGTTGTGGAGAGGTGATCCACTGCAACCATATCGGTGCCTGCAACAACTTTGCGGGGTGTGATAATTTCACCCGGGCCTGAAGGTCCGTTGGTAACAATGACTTCATTTGCATCTACAATAGTCAGGTCAGCAAGCCTGAGCTTGTTGAGGTCTACTATGCACTGTGCCAGGTGATCCGGATCATTTCTTTCGGGTCCGCCCGTGTGGAAAGTAACGCAGTTTTCCCTTGTGTTTATCCCCATGGTGTTCTTTAACGCACCTGTATAAATTGAGCTGCCGTGATGCTTGGCGATCGATATGTTGATATAAACATCGCAAGTGAAGAAATCATTCACCACCTCGGCCTCCTTGAGAGATATGCCGGGCACTTCAACCCTGCTGAAATGCTCGGGATCGAATTTGGCGCTGGAGGGTTTGTACTCATTGTTTACAAGATTGTCTATCACTTCCGCATATTGCTCTGAAAGCGGGGTTCTCTCCCAGTAACGCGGTGAGATCATCTGAAGATTGCGTACCTCCGAAGCACCTGCATCAAAACACATTTTTGCAACGGACAAGGGCATATCGGGACTGACATATGCACCCCTGTTAGTAAATTCGGAGTTTACCAGGAGACCCACTTTCTGGCCGGGCTTGACAAACCTGCCCATCCCCCCAAGGTTTTCAAGCAGCAGCTTTGTGTTTTCAAAAATATTTTCACCATTGATTATGCAGATATCAGGGTATGAATTATTTCCTTTCAGAGTCATTGCCCCGGCTGTCAATGCTGGTCCCAACATTGACGCAGCTCCAAAAAAGCCGCTTCTTTTAATAAATGAACGTCTGTCCATATCAGAGATTTTTAGTTAATATGATATCCAAATATAGCTTATTTGTAAATAAAAAACTATATAGATGTATATTTTACTGTAAATCCTTTTAAAAATTTCTAAAATTCCCATTCCTTGATGTTCTGAAAAAATACTGAAGTGTGAGGATTCGACCAATGACCGGTTGTGGGTGCCGGGGTTTGTTCAGTATTAAATATGAAGGTTTTGCAGCAGAATTAAAAAAATCCCACCAGGTAATAAAGAAAAGGGAGTGTTATTACGCTTAAAATAGTGGATATAAACAGGTTGACAGTTGCAAGCTCATCGTCTGCTTTAAACTTCCGGGCAAGCACTACAATTATTGCCATGCATGGCATACCTGACTGCAGGACAATAACTGATCTGGCTATGTGACTGATTTCTAATGAAAAGATTGAAATGGCAAGGTTTATTGCAATTATCATGATAAAAGGAACCAACAGCAGTTTGTTAAAGCTGAGCAGGAAAACGCTGCCCCTTGTTAAAACCCCCCTAATGTTTATCTGGGCAAGCATTGCCCCTATATAAAGCATGGAGAGGTAATTTGTTGTATCTCCCAGTCCGCTCAGTGGCGAATCAAGCAGATAAGGAAGGTTTATATCAAAAATCATGAACAGGAACCCGAAAAAGAACGCTATTGTGTTCGGATTGAGAAGGTGCCTGAGGTTGTCAATCACATTTGCATTATTCTCCCGGTTCAGCATATAAATTCCAAGTGTCCACATTAGTGAGCTGGAAACAATGAAAAAGAGGGTTGCATAAAAAAGTCCCTCCCCGCCCGGGAAAAGGGCATTGATAAGTGGAAACCCCAGGAAAACGTGGTTCCCGAACATTGTATGGAGCACGTGGATAGTTGATTTACGCCTGTTCAGACTGAGAATTCCTGAAGAGAGCCTTCCGGCAAGCATCAGTAAAAACATAGAAATATAGGCAAAAATAAGGACCATAGCACCATTCTTCAGCAGCTCCGGTGTAATGTCCAACGCTACAAAATTGGTGAAAATCATCAGGGGAAGGGTTATCTTGAAAACAAGTCCTGATATCCCCTCCTTCAGATTTTCGTTTATAATCCCTGTTTTGGTAGCAAAAACTCCGATACAGACAAGTATCCCAAGTATCAGTATCTGGTTTGCTATTATAATTGAATCCACATCCCTGTTTTTTATCGAACAACAAAACTATAAAAATTGACCGGATTAAAAACATGAAAAAATCATGTTAAAGGGACAGTTTAAATTGATTGGCTAACCGAAATTTGTAATGATGAAACTGGTAAATTTAAGATTCCCCGGCGACAAAATCTGAATAAAAAAAGGCACTACCGGAAATATTTTAAAGAACTGTGCAATTAGCTTATTTGTATCAATTAGCGGAAGCGGGGAATGTCAGATTGCCCGGCATCAAAAGCCGGTATTACCGGTGTCCGGATTGTTTATCCCCCTGTGAATTAATAGAAGATCAGCAAGCGCTAAGGCGGTAGCGGCTTCTATAATTACAGGCATTCTGAGGGCAATGCAAGAGTCATGCCTCCCTCCCGTTTCAAGTGTAGTGATTTTCCCGGATTTGATATTGACTGTCTCCTGAGGCAAAGCTATACTTGAAGTAGGCTTTACTGCAATCCTGAATACAAGGTCGTTGCCGTTTGTTATCCCTCCGTTTATTCCGCCTGCATTATTTGTTGAAGTTTTTCCGTCAGGCGATATTAACGGGTCGTTGTGACGGGAACCCCTCATCCGTGCTGAGGCGAAACCGGACCCAAACTCAATGGCTTTTATTGCAGGGACAGAAAAAACAGTGTGGCTTATAACAGATTCAACCGAATCAAAAAAGGGCTCTCCCAGTCCTGCAGGAATATTTTTCCCTGTACACTCAATTATACCCCCTATCGAATCCTTATCCTCCATTGCTTTCTGAACCGCTGCGTCTATATTGCTTTCACCTCCTGCTTCCAGAAGGGAGGCGGCAACAATAGCAGGCGATATAATCTTCTTTGCAACAACTCCCGCGGCAACAAGGCCGGTTGTAATCCGACCGGAAAAATGGCCGCCGCCCCTGTTGTCATTGAAATTTTTCCACTTTTTGGAAGCTGTGAAGTCGGCATGACCGGGACGCGGCACCTCCCTGAACTGTTCATAGTCGGATGGCCGGGTATCACTGTTATCAAAAAAAATTGCCATGGGACTGCCGGTGGTGCGGCCGTTATGCAGACCGGATGCAAAAACAGGCATATCTGCCTCTCTTCTGGGTGTTGTACCGGATCTGCCGCTTCGCCTCCTGCTCAGATCTTTTTCGAAATCGCCCTGATCCAAAGATATACCGGCAGGACATCCGTCAATGACTATACCTGTTGAATTACCGTGTGATTCTCCAAAAATGCTAACCCTGAACAATCTTCCAAAACTATTCATCAGCAAATGTTTAATTGTTTTTATTTAAAGCTTTGATTTAATATCTTTGATACCCGTAATGGTTCCAAAGTCGTTGAAAAAACCGGGGTATGATTTCTCTACCGCATTTGCCCCGTCTATAATGACAGGTCCTTCCGAAACTATTGCTGCTACAGCCGCCGCCATTGCTATCCTGTGGTCGTTGTGGGAAAAGACCTTGCCTCCCTTTATGCGCCCCCCTTCCACTGCCATTTCATCTCCGTTCAGAACTATATTTATACCAAGTTTCCCAAACTCCTCCCTCAGCACTTCTCCCCTGCTGCTTTCCTTGTACTTCAGGCGTTGCACTCCTCTGATAACGCTTTTGCCGCTGCATGCCGCTGCAAGGGAAACAAGAGGCGGGAAAAGATCGGGGCATCCTGTGGCATCGAATGTAAAAGGCCGGAGTCCGGATTTTTGAACAGCAACGGTGCTACCGGAAAAATCAATCCGCGCCCCAGTCCTTTCAAGTGCTTCAAGTATCTTTTTGTCAGGCTGAAAACTTTCTGTATCCAAATTTTCTACTTCAGCATATCCTCCTACCGCACCTGCAACAAGTAAAAAAGAAGCTCCGCTCCAGTCGCCTTCAACAGTGTAGTTAGCCGGCCTGTAAACCTGGCTGCCGCGTAGCATAAAAATCTCATTACCCTCTTGCTGTATTTCAATACCGAAAAGAGACAAAAGTTGTATGGTCATATCGGCATAAGCTGAACTTTTCAGGTTCCTTACAGTTATAATAGAATCTTTTTCCGCCACCGGTAAAGCTGTAAGCAGACCTGTCAGGGTCTGAGAGCTCACCGATCCGTCGGTTTCTATTTTTCCTCCTTTAACCGGGCCCCTGACAGTTAATGGAAGATAGCCGCCGTTATCCGCGCATTCGGCACCAAGCTGCTCAAGAGCTTCCCTGATCATAAAAACAGGCCTTTTAAGCAGCGATCCCTTCCCCCTGAAAGTGATGGGTGAATTGTGAAGGGCTGCCAAAGGGGTAAACATTCTCATAGACAATCCCGATTCCCCGCAGTCAACACTATCCGAACGGGGTGAAAAACCTCCTTCAATAACAACTTCATTGCGGGACACTTCAATTTTTGCGCCCAGTGCTTCGGCAATGCCTATTGAAGCAATCGCATCATCGCAAAAGGATGGTTTCCTTATAACACTTCTCCCCTTTGCCAGCAAACCTGCTGCAACCGCTCGCTGCATCATGCTTTTTGACGGAGGGGCTTCAGCTTTGCCTTCAACATTTAAACTACCGGTTAACTTTACTTCCATATTACGCTGTAAATCTAATTGTTAAATTGCTCCAATCTCGCCGGCAATTATTCCGGCAACCTCTTCTGTACACTTCTCTTCGGTATTCACCATAAGGTCAGATGAAGATGCATAAAATGCCTTTCGCTCCTCCATAAGCCCAAATGCTCTTTCAAGAGGATTGTCCGTTTGCAGCAGCGGACGGTTTTCACCTTTGCTTCGACTGACGCTTGTTTCAGGTGAGCTGTAAAGCCATATGGTTGTGGTTTTTTCAAGTATTTCACGATTCCTTTCTGATAAAACCGCTCCGCCGCCGCATGAAATAACAACATTCTGGGTTTTTGCAACCCTTTCCAGAACCTCTGTTTCGGCCTTTCTGAAAGCAGGTTCACCCCTGTTGCTGAATATTTCGGGTATTGAGCAGCCGGCTTCCTTTTCAATTATAAAGTCCGTATCTATATGCTCATAGCCAAGATATTTTGATAGTGCAACACCTGCAGAAGTTTTCCCAGCCCCCATGAAACCGGTGAGAGTAATTATATTTTTTTTGTTTTTAGTTTCCCTGCATGTAAGCGCAGACCACATTTCTTCCTTTACAGGTTCTTCCCCCAGGAAAAGCCTGAAGGCAGGTACAGCCTGGTTTAAAAGCATGTCCAGGCCGGTTATCAGTGTGAACCCTTTCTTCCCTGCTTTTCCGGAAAAAAGGGAGTCTTTGTAATTCACGTCATATATAACATGTCCCCTCCCAATCCATTCCGGATCAATCGCCTTGTGAACCGAATCGACAGCATGAACAACAAGTTCGGAATTTTCAACATATTTCCGTAAATCCGAAAAGGGAATATAACAACATTTGAAATCTGATGCAGTTTTTGCAGCCATTTCCACGGATATATCGGTAACGGTAACATCAGCGCCCGATGTTACCAATCCGTAAGCAGCAGCCCTTCCGGCTCCTCCGGCCCCGGCAACAATGGTTTTCATTCCTGCCGTATCAAACCCGTGATCCGACAGTGAAGCTGTTACGCCTGTATGATCGGTATTGTATCCTTTAAGTAATCCGTTTTCATCAACAACGGTGTTTACAGCACCTATTTTTTTCGCTGCAGGATCCAAAATGTCAAGTAAAGGAATGATCTCTCTTTTGTGCGGAGCTGTTACATTAAGTCCTTTAAGATTAAGCTTTTTGAAAAGAGTAACAGCTTCGCTGGCAGATCCCGAAGCTATCCGGAAATAAACGGCATCCCTGCCTTTGAGCTTAAACAAACGGTTGAACATCAGGGGGCTTTTACTGTGTAATACAGGACTTCCGGTAACTGCAAACAATTGTGTGCCTTTCATGATCTGAATAAAATATTGAATATCGATTTCATTTCTTCCGCTGTCATCTGTCCGGGTGCAGTAGGCCTCTCATCTGACGGGGATACATATGTGAAAGGAGCGCCAAGTGCCGGGGCAGCAATACGGGATATCTTTCCTTTTTCACCCATGGATACAGCCAGCAGGTTGCCGAACCTGGAGTAAAGTGATAATACCCTTGCTACATCTGAGCTGCGGTTTGCCATACATGCAATTTTGGCGAGATCTGCACCCAGTTCAAAGCACCGGTCTGTAATATCTTCAAGTTCCGCAGCCGAAGGTGTGGCAGAGAAATTGTGATATGACAAAATTACTTTGCATTTTCGGGATTTTGCATAATCGACCATTTCGTTAATAAAACCCGGTTCGCTGTCAATTTCAATATCCACCCATCCTGCCCCCGAATCAATCGCCAGCTTAAGCAAGACCGCCCGCCTTACGTCACTGAAATAATCCGGCCGGCAGGTAGCTATCATTTTGTCCGGGTGGCGGGAGAATATCCCCGGGACATTTTCCTTTAAAGGTTTTAGAAGGTCAAGTCTTATTTCTGCTATATCTGCATCATTTCCGGGGATGAAATTCTCAAGAGCCTTTGCTTCTCCTATACTCAAACAAATCATTCTATTCTGTTTTTGTTTAAAAGCGGGATAGCACTGTCTATCCACCTGTGCAGGGTCCCGATACCAGTCCTCACTATTTCAGTATTTCCTATATCACTTATCATAACGTAATTAATGAAGTCCCCGTCCCTTTTCTTGTCGTGAAGCATGGCATCTTTGATACTTGATGCGGAAAGGCCGCTTATATCTTTGATACCCAGTCTGTCAACAAGATCAAATATCTTTTGACAGGTGTCAATTCCAGTTTTTCCCTGCTGATAAGATATTATTGCGGCCATTTTCAATCCTGCTGCAACTGCCTCACCGTGACTGATGGTACTGTCGATTTTTTCAATGGCATGTGCAGTTGTGTGTCCCAGATTCAGCTTCATACGCTCTCCCGATTCCCTTTCGTCGCGGTTAACAATTTCCGATTTGATCAAAAGAGATTCCATGACTATATGATCAACGGCTTCATCTTCAAGGTTCAATAATTTTTCATAATTATCCCGGAGAAAAGTGAACATTTTTTCGCCTGAAAGAACAGCATACTTTACCAGTTCTCCCATTCCGCAAAGAACCTCCTTCCCGGGGAGTGTCCTTAAAAATCCGTTGGCACATATAATTACCCCGGGCTGCGAAAAAAGACCTACCAGATTCTTGTATCCCATGAAGTTCACACCGTTTTTCCCCCCTATTCCTGCATCTGCCTGTGCAAGAAGTGTTGTCGGCACCAGACCGAAACGAAGTCCCCTCATATAGGTAGAAGCGGCAAAACCGGCAATATCACAAACTATCCCGCCGCCTACCCCAACAATGAAAAAAGACCTGTCAGCCCGGGCCTCCAAAAGCTTCTCATATATCATACTAACCGTATCGAGGGTTTTGATCTTTTCTCCTGTTCCGGTCACTATTACAGGCTTATTCTCAAACACACCCGGATAGAGCCTCTTGACATTTTCATCGGTTATGAATATCACGTTTTTGCCAGGAAAATAGTTCTCCAGGTTTTCAATACACTCCCCCGTCAGGATACGCGACTTTCCGTTTTTTCCTTCAATTATTAACTCCTTCATTTCAAATCATTTGATTATGCCTTACCGGGAGGTTTTCATTTTCCTGATCTGCCGGTTCAGCGATTCCCGGTGTATGATCTCAAATATTTCCCTTGTAAAACCTGCTCCAAATCCCTTCTCCTTTCCTCTCTTTAAAGCCCTGTTGATTACCTGGACTCTTCTGTCAGACTGCAGAGGCTCAATATTTAACTTCCGTTTTTTTAGCCCAATCTCCTCGGAAACCCTGAAACGCTGTTCAAGTATTTCCATCAACTGATCATCAAAGATATCAATCTGATCCCTTAATTCATCAAGAATATCTGATAAGCCCACCTCCGAGAGGCTATCAGGTTTTATTTCAAGACTGTCAAGAAGGCTGACCAGGCTGCCCGGGTATATCTGCTGCTTTGAATCACTCCATGCCTTTTCCGGCTGAACATGGGATTCTATCATCAATCCGTCGAAATTCAGATCCATAGCCTTCTGGGAAATCTCCCCCAGGTAATCCTGCCTGCCGGCCATATGGCTTGGATCGGAAATAATCGGCACATCAGGCATTCTCCGCCTGAGCTCCACAGGTATTTGCCATTTTGGTGTATTCCGGTAAACTTCATTCTCATAGCAGGAGAACCCCCGGTGAATAGCACCTATTCTTGTTATACCTGCTTTATTGATTCTTTCAATGGCTCCCATCCAGAGATTCAACTCCGGATTGACCGGGTTTTTTACCAGTACGGTAACATCAACCCCTTTCAGCGTATCGGCTATTTCCTGGATTGAAAAAGGGTTGGTTGTGGTTCGTGCACCTATCCACAGAATATCTATTCCGTACTTAAGCGCTTCATAAACATGTTTCTCCTTCGCTACCTCTATGGCCACGGGAAGTCCGTACTCCCTGGAGACGCGATTCATCCATTTCAGGGCTATGCTTCCCACACCTTCAAACCCGCCCGGTTTTGTGCGGGGCTTCCAGACTCCTGCACGGAATACATCGCATCTTCCGGTGGCTGCAAGTATTCTTGCCGTTTCCATCACCTGCTCTTCAGATTCCGCGCTGCAGGGACCTGATATGACCAAGGGTCTTTGCTTATAAACACTCCAGTCACTTATGGGTTTTATGACTGTTCTGTCCATCTCGGAATGTGATTTAACCTTTGCTTCCATTTGAAAATAGTTTATAAAGTTAAGAAGAATTTTTTCAGGGTAATATTTTTTCTATCTCATTTGCCTGTGCTATAAGTTTTCTGATTATCCCCGGATCTTTATTATCAATCCCGTCCCTGAACTCTTTCATTTTTTCAATATATACATCAATAACTTCAGTTATAAAGCGGGCATTTTGCAAAAAAATGGGCGTCCATGTATCAGCATTGCTTTTCGCCAGTCTAACCGTGGATTCAAATCCGCCACCTGCAAGTGACAGAATGTTCTTTTCATCCTTTTCCTTTTCCAGAACACTTAAAGAGAGGGCAAAAGAAGTGATATGTGATATATGTGACACATATGCAGCGCTTATGTCATGCTCCCTGGACCCCATCCAGATAATATTCATTTTAAGGGCATTATACATAGCTGTAACCATTTCTAACGCCTTATCACAACTCATTTCCCGGTCGCATATAATAGCGTTCTTACAGGAGAAAAGTCCGCTTTTCGATGCTCCTGGTCCTGAATATTCTGTTCCCGCCATAGGATGTGAAGCTACATAGCGGTCCCTTCCCGGATGATCCTTCACTTTTTTTGACATCCCTGCCTTGGTTGATCCCATATCCGTTACAACCCTGTTAGTTCCTGCAGCTATATCAAGTACCTCCGGGAGCATTTCCCTTATAGTGTCTGTCGGGGTTGCCAGTATAACAAGTCCGGCTTCTTCAACAGCTTCTTTCAGACCAGTTATTTTGTCGACCAGTCCTTTTTCCAGTGAATAGGCAGCATGAGACGGATCGCTTTCCACTCCGATTATCCTTGTTGCAAAACCACTGCTTTTGAGGTCTTTTGCCAGCGAACCGCCGATCAATCCCATTCCTGCTATTGCAATAATCATAATTTGCCTGGTTAATCCATTAATGTTTTCGTTATAATACATATAAAAAAAAATCCCGGATTTCTCCGGGATTCTGTTCTATTTTACAAATATCTTATATTTTTGCAGTCAACAACATAAAACCCCGGTTCTATCGGAATAGTAATAGTAATAAAAATAAAAGAAGCTTAAGCTTTCAGTTATTGAACCGGATATTTTGTGGAAGTTTTGCATAATTTGCTTTAGTGGTTTAAATAAACCGCAAAAAATTATTTATTACCTGCAAATATAACCATTTTTTTAAAATATCAATATATAAAGTTTTTTTGCAAAATAAAGATAAAATATAAATCAGTCAGCAACGTTTTGGAATTGAGCAAAAACAAAATCATCATGAGAATACCGGGAAAAAGATGGGGGGCATTCAGGAAATTAGCGGGTTACTTTCCCGGTAAGATGGAGATTGCTGATTTTTTCAGGGTAAATATTAACGGCATACTGGGAACGGTTGCATTTCACCTGTTTATTATAGTTCTCTTCATGTTTTCAAAGCTTAACACTGCAAACAGGGAGTATCAGCAGGCGTTCCTAATAGATTTTCAGGAAGAGTCACCGGAAATCAATGACCCTGATGCCAATGAACAATCCGGTATGCTAGACCATGATTATGTTTCTGCGGAAGTAAGGCGGAACATTGCAGTAAGTGAATCGGACAATCGCCCTGTTCCCGATGAATTCAGGGACTACTCCTCTGAAGAGATGAATGATCTGAACAACCGGGTTGATGAAATACTTAATAATGCTTCGAAAGGAGATTTCCCCGAACTGGATCAGCCGGAAATTGAATTTGAGGAGATTGAAGATTTTGGAGAACAGTATAAAGGTAACGAGAATGAAGAGCCATATACAGGTCCCACAAATATTTATTATGATCTCCCCGGAAGGCGTGGGCTTTATGTTCCCGTGCCCGTTTACAAATGTCCGGATGGAGGAATAGTTACCGTAAACATTACGGTTGATAACAAAGGTAATGTTATTAATGCCGGCATAGAAGGAGAGCCCTCTGACTTCAGCGAAAGGTGTCTGCATGAAGAAGCATTTCAGGCTGCACTCGGAAGCAGGTTCAGTCGGGAGCCCGATGCGCCTCCTGTTCAATCAGGTACAATTACCTTTCATTTTCAAAGACAGTAATGCTTCAGTCACTTTATTCAATGGGGAAAGCTCTGCCGGATATGGCCTGAAGCGAAAGAAGCGGATCTTTAGGTCAAGCTGAATTCCAAATAATTGAAAAAAAATACTCAAACAAGCAATCTAATCCTGAAAAACTATTTCAAAATTGAAAAAAGTGTCATAGTATTGCAGAATGTTCGACATTTGTACCGGTGTGAAGAAATTGCCGGTTTGCGATAATACTGATTGTTTTTCATTTTTATTGTATTTATGGATAAAAAGCGGTTGATTGTCAGCATCAACAACCTCCCCGAGGGAGTGATGGAGGCTATCCGGAAAAAATACCCGGATGGATATGCTGATTATATAATAAAGGTGGCGACAAACAATAACGGGCACTTTTATGCCATAACAGTTGAAACGGAAAATGCAAATTATCTTGTCAAGGTCAGCGTGAAAATATACAAGAATGAGGAAAAAGATCCTTTGATTGACGAAATTAATCTTGACAAAGATAACGAGAGCATTAATATCAACACAGACGATGATGATTATTCAGACGACCCTGATGATTTTTGAACCGGGAACCAAAACCATTACAAAAAAGCTTTTATGGAAAAAGTAATAATCGATGGCACAAAAACAACACCAAGGATAACACTTGATCCTTCGGGTGTTTTGAACATCAGGGGAAGGTTTATTCACGAAAATCCGATCGATCTGTTTGATCCGGTGATTAAATGGCTGAAAAAGTACAAGCAGGATCCCCGTCCGGTTACGGTAGTAAACGTTGATCTGGAATATTTCAGCTGTACAGCATCCAGACATATTCTGAAGGTACTTGAAACCATTTTGCCTTTAAAGGAGGATAACAGACTTATTATAAACTGGTATTATGAAGACGGGGATGAAGATATACTGGAAAGAGGGCAGTATTATGAATCAATTTTCAATATTGAATTTAATTTTATTGAATACAGCTGAATAACAGCATACTTCTAAAAAAAGCTTTCATCATTGTTACTGAAGAGCGTTTTACAGACAAGTGGCTCGCCAACCGGTAACCGGTCATAAAGCACCGTCTCCTTATATGTTCTGACGTCCCAAACCTCTATATCGGGATACCTGGCTGCCAGCAAAAGGCAGGAAAGAGTGAACGGCTTGGGGCCTGACGGTATAAGCGCAACATGGTACGCCAGTCTCAGTTCCAGGCAGAGCGAAGTAAGCACGGAATCCGTTTTTTCAAGATCTTCTATCGGATAGGAAAAAACCTTTTCCGGAAGCACCGTGTCAAGCAACTTTTTGTTGTTTTCCACTACTTTTGAAACATAGCGGTTGTCAAAAGAAGGGTTGGAATAGAAAACACATAGGGTGTCGTAATTGAGATTATTGAAAAGGCTCTCCCCCACATACTTTTCATACCCGAGTCCCAAAACAAGCGCACATGGCTTAACAGTAGCCTGATTCGGCCTGAGCAGTCCGACTGGACCGGATATTTTTCTGCCGGGCTTTATATCTTTGGGTTCTGAAAAAATTGCAGGAGTGTAGGAAAAATATAACTCCAGGTTGCTGATTATCGATTCATTTTCAATAAAATACCTGATTATGGCAGCATACCAAATCTTGCTCATACATGAGTAATCTATCAGGAATCTGAGTTTCTCATCCTTCCTCCCTTTAAATAGCCTGTCGAGCAGATCTGTCAATTTTTGCCTGTCTTTTGCTGAAAGTTCAAAACTTTCAAACCCCCTTTCCCTGAAAACCTTATCATTCTTTATTCTTACGGGGCTGTTTTTCATTTCATCAAATCCGAGGGCGATCTTTTGTTTTGCTTTAATATTTACATTATCAGAAAGGTATGTAGATCTTACCTCGTAACCTGAAGCTGCAAGGAAAAAATCAAACTCCTCCCCCTGAATCTGGCCGAAGCCAATCTGGTGAGCAAATATCAGTTCCATATCTACTTCATGGCCAAATTATTGAAAATAAATGGCATGCTATCAAAATAGTAAAAAAGGTCGTAATCCGGCCAGTCATTTACACTGTTCAAAGCTGTTTGAACCTCCCACTGTATTTCACGTGAAATTGCAGAACCTCTGAAAGTGCTGTTATTAAATAAAACAGCCCAGCTTATCCCGTTATTCTGTTTCATTAACAGTGCGGATGTTCCTGCAAAAGTTCCTGTTCGCCACCAGTTTCCACGTCCGTCTGCCCCCCTCCAGCCAATTGTATGGCCTCCCGACAAGTGAGGGTTAACCATTAAATCAATAGTCTCCTGCGAAAGTATATCAGGGACGCCAGGATTTCCGTCAATTGCTGCTACAAGCTTAAGAAGCTCCGATGGTGTTGCTATCCAGCCTCCTGCAGCACCGAGCGCACGTATATCGTTTCCTCCGTATGATTTGAGGACTTTTTCATTCCCGCCGAATACAGAAGAAACCTTAACAGCGTTATACTGCTCATAGTAGGTGACTTCGTACTCTGCCTTTTCCTCCTTCAAATTATTCCCTATCTGCATATTCCTTATTCCAAGTGGTTCCAGAACTGAACTCCTTACATATTCTTCATAACCAATGCCCGATACTTTTGCAATAACCTCGCCTAGTATTGCATAACCCAGGTTGGAATAGCTCGTCCTGCTACCCGGCCAGAAATGAAGCCTTTTTGACAGGGCGAACCCTATAATATCGGGTACTTTTACCGGCATTTCTGCGCCCATTTCCCTTGCAATAAGATTGGGCATGAACATATGGTCTCCGAAACGGCGGTTCCATCCGCCGGAATGGTTCAGAAGGTGCCTTACGGTTATCTCTTCCACCCTTCTGTCAACATAGCCGAGATATATGGAATCATTCAGTATGCCTGATTTTCCGAACACCTTGCCGTCTATGTCCAGAAGTCCCTCTTCATGCATTTTCATAACGGCAACTGCTGTAACAAGCTTGGAAACACTGGCAATCCGGAAACTGTGCCGCGGTTCAACGAGCTCTCCCGATTCCACGTCGGCATAACCAATTCCCCTTGCGAAAACCAGTTTTTCATTTTTGGTAACAGCGACAGATGCACCATTTATCTCATATTTATTCATCAGTCTCTCAATATTTGAAACAAGACGTTCAAACTCCTCTAATTCGGAGAGACTGTTATCAATCCTGTAAGAAAAGGGATCTATCTGCAGTGTCTCGAAAGCAAACGGGGATGATGTTTTTCCAAGTGAGCCGGATGTCACATTCCAAAAATAGAAAGCAAGAACCAGCACTGTTTTTAAAATTACACTTCTGTATTTCGATGGTTTCATAAGGCGAATTCAAACAATCCTTTGATTTTTAAAGTGATATAAAAATAAATACAATTTATCAACAGTTAACTTAAAATTATTAATAGTTGCAAACAATTTATCAACAATTATTTTTTGATATTATCCACTTTAACAACAACATACAACAGTTTATGTTTAAAAATGCAAAAATAGTCAAAAATTCAGAACCGCAATGCCCTTTAGAAGTATGATTCTTTATGCCAACCACATATTCGGGTATGTGATAATTTCGATGATAATTGACTATCAGCTGGCAGGAGTCTAAATTATACTGTTTGGATTGGGTGAGCAAAACCCTCTTTAACCTCGAGGTAAAGGTGTGCTTTTTTAATTCTTTTTACCAGGCAATTGATTTTGGGGGGTTGCTCTCCTGGCATAGCGCCTTTAAAAGGCATTGTCTGCCACTTCTGTCCGAATATATCGGAGACAATTGCAGTCCAGGCTTCACCACCATTTTGTGGTTGAACCCTTTCAACTGACAAAAGAGTGAACTGATATGTTCTGCCCTGCTTGTAAAACGGATGTTCAGGTTCAAAAAAGAGTCTGCCGAGGCAGTTTATACGGTCAAGGCGGCACCATACCCCTTTACCCGGATAAAGATTGTAATTGCTGTAATAAACAGACGGCACAAGATGGTTATAACCATGCTCATCACGCATAAGGAAGTAATCCTGGTCGTGCGGTATGGTTACAATCTTAATTATGGTAAAATAATACCAGTTTCCTGGTTTTAGCCTGATAGTTTTATCCAGTGATCTGCCATTGCACATTAAAGCACTCTTTTCTGCGAATATCAGAAATATATTCCAACACTGAAAATGAACTGTCTTCCACGTGAATCAAACTTCCTTTCTTCACCTCCGACAACAATTCCGCTGCCAAGTTTGCTCAAGTTACCTTCATATCTTACATCAAGCGCCAGGAACTGAAGAATGTCGAGTCCGGCACCAACCTGGTAACCGAATGTAGCAGAATTGAATTTTTCCCTGTATCCGGTTTCCTCTTCAAGCCCTGAAGACTTTCCAAGCATGATAGTGCCGACCGGACCGAGTCCTACACGTAGAGGGCCAAAACGCCTTCCGACAATAACAGGGAAATCGAGCTTTGTAAACTCCTGTTTTACAATCTCGGTTCCACCCTCTGTCAGGTCATTTATACTAAGTTCATTGCTGGATGTGGAAATAAGCAGTTCAGGCTGAAGGAACAAACTGAAAAAGTTTACCTGAAGCATTGCACCGCCATGGAAACCCATTTTCGAATCCTTAATTGATGTAATTTCATACTCATTCAATATATTGATATTATCAGCTCTGAAAGTTACAGAGCTTACACCGGCTTTTATTCCATAATTGATCTGGGAATGGACCGGGATAAAGGCAACTAAAAGTAAAATTAACAAAATAACTCTTCTCATTACTAAAAATTTTATTAATTAATTGGTTTAATGGATTTTATCTTTAAAAAAAATTGATACGGGCAACTTAATTTTCTATCTCAATTTATATTCTGTTCCCGAAAAGCATACAGAAAAATGTTCTATGAAAAAAAACTTCATTCAGGGAGCAGGATCCTTACGATCATATTAAACGAAATAAATGAAAAATAGTTTTAACGTTTAAGAAGGTTCTTAATAGTATTTTTTTCTTGCAAACAAACAAACGGCATACATGGAGATCGACGAACTTACGGAAGGAACCGCTTCGCTTTCCCATGAATTTTCCATCTAAATAAACTTCCAAAATGCTTTTTGTATATACATGGAGATCGACGAAGTCAATTTTTTTCATCTTTCTGTGTTTATTTTAAGATAAAAAAAAATCCTGTACATTTGCAATAACCATTATGCACCGGTCAGTAAAACAATATTTGATCTATGATTTACATTTCGGCTCTGTACAATGTCGGTAAATTTAAAGAGTGGCTTGGCGCCTTCGAAGAGAATGAGAAAAAAAGGACCCAGGCAGGGATTAGGGTTGAGAATATCCTGAGGGACAAAAAAAATCCTAACCGCATCAAGGTTTTGATGAGTATTGAATCTATTGTAGCTGCTGAGGAGTACATTGAATTGGTCTCCTCCCCCGGGGAAAACGAACTAATATCTCCCGATGAAGTTGAATTCTGGGATGTTTATTACTGAAATAACCGCTGTCTCCTGAACTTATCCGGCAACTATTTGTTTTACCTTTTAAAAAGTATTACCCTGCTCCCGCCAGGTTTTTAATATTGCTGATGTATGTTTCCGCTGATCATATTTTCTGTGGTACTGTTGCTGACTGACCTTTATGCGTTCAAGGGGTTTGCCCTAATGCTGAAAGACTTAAAGTCGGGGCTGGTCAGAAAGATATTCAAAGTGACATTCTGGATTGTACCACTGGCAGTTATTCTGTCAGTTTTATGGGCTTTAGAGGTAAATACGGGAGAAAAGGATATTGGGATTTACAACAGTTTCCATTATATAATAGGGTTCACAGTGGTTTTTTATGTGCCGAAAATAGTCTTCATTCTGTTTCATTTAGTGGATGACCTGGT
>SLCF01000034.1 GCA_007125955.1 Bacteroidales bacterium
AACAGGGCTTCATTGTACTCCTCAAACAGCAGGAACGATTCCGCCTCAGCAAAAACTTCACGCATATTGCTGTAAAGCTGGGAATGTGCAGGTATTATGGCAGTCAGCAATGAGAAAAGAATGATGACCGTTTTCCTGATGCTCATCTTTATAGGGATGTTTTAACAGGTAAATTTAAACAAAACCCTGAATCGGTTATTAATCTTTTACGTGTAACCGGGTTTTTTGTCTGAATATTTTTGACGTATGGTCTGTATCTTTATTTAACCTGCCCTTTTTGTTTAACTAAAAAGATGATATCCCTTCTTTTTAAATGAAAAACCGCCATACCGGAAGGCCGGCAGGCGGTTTTTTGCTCAGGTGTTAAGTGATCGAGGGGTTAATTTACTCCTGTACGGGTATCCCACCACATTTTCTTGCCCCACATATGGTTAACAATTCCTGTGAGCTCAGGTGCTACATTTGCACTGTTAAGATTCACCTCGTTTGTAGGATAGGGGTACCTGAAAGGAGGCCTGTTGTGCTCTCCCACATACGGTGAGCCTGGCGCATGTTCCAGTAAAGGAACATCGGTCCTCCTTGTTTCCGCCCACGCTTCATTCCCGTTTTTAAAGAGCGCTATCCATTTTTGCAGGTAAATCTGTCCGATGTCGTTATCCCATGTTACTCCGGGCTCAAGAATGTAATCATCATAACCTTCAAGATCATACTCGTCGAGTGAAGCGGCAATTCCGTTTTCATAAGCCTGCTGCGCTGTTACACCGTTGGTGTTCCACCCCCTGAAGGCGGCTTCCGCTATCTTGAACTCAACTTCAGCATACCTCATAATTGGAGTGAATCCGTCAGGTACATCCCTGAAGAGAGCACCTATCCTGCTGATATCGGCAAGCGCAAATGTTCCGTCAATAGCTCCCGATACAACTCCCCTGTACTGACCGTCGCTGGTTGCAGGTTTTGCATATACCGGTAACCGCGGATCATCGAAATCCAGCAGGATATCGATAAGCGTTTTGCACATCCCGTGGTCATCCCTGTCGTCTGAATCGGCGTTCCACGGCTCTTTGTAGGGCGGACTTGTCTGCCACCACAGATAGGCGTTGTCTGCATTGCTTTCCATTATCGGATATGTAGAGGGATCTCCCAGTATTTCTTCGATGTGCGACTGTGCAACTGACGGGGCTACATCGGAGATTCTGGTTGCCACTCTCAGGCGCAATGAATTGGTGAATTTTTTCCACTTCATCATATCCCCGCCGAAAAGAATGTCGTTTGGCCCAATAGCAAAAGCAGGTGAGGGAGTGTAGAGTGGATTTGCCTGCTTCAGCTGGTCCAGAATTTCCATATAAATGAACTCCTGTGTATCGTATTCCGGGTTTGTTACACCCTCGTCACCTTTTGCAGCTTCCGTATAGGGGATATTCCCGAAGCGGTCTGTTGTCTTCTGGTAGATATGTGCCCTGTAGGTCATCGCAATGGCCAGGTAATTTGGGTTGCCGTCCTCACCCGACTCTCTTTCTATTATCTTGTCAAGGTCATTAATGTTGTTGTAGGCAACCGACCAGCGTGAATTGACCACCCCTTCACGGAACTTGTACTGGGCTTCGTCAATATACTGTATCTTGCCCAGGTGGTTTGCCCATGAAGAGGGTTCGTTCATATCCCCCCACTGATTGAACTGGTTTTGGGTAAAAAACCTGATTGCATTTGCAATAATATTGATAGAAGGAGCCTCCACAGGGTTGTTCGGATCTGTGTTGATCTCTTCAAAGTCTTTTGTACATGAAACCGACAGAAAGACCAGCACGATCATTGCAGATGAGATTATTTTAAATTTTTTCATAGTGACTCTTGTTTAGAAGTTAAGGTTAACCCTGAATCCAAGGCTTCTTGTGGAAGGGATCTGGTATTGCTCAAGACCCACACCTGTATTGGCTGTACCGAAGCCTGTTTCCGGATCGATATTGATGTTGTTGGACTTGTGCTTGTAAAGCATTGCCAGGTTTCTGCCTACAAAGGATACCCTTGCTGTACGCACAAAACCCATTCTGTTGACAATATCCCGGGGTATGTCGTACCCGATAACAACTTCACGCAGCTTGATGAACGATCCGTCAATTATCGATGCTTCCGGATTGCCCCAGAAATCCATGAAATAGGTTTGGGCCGTTATGACTATATCATTCTCCACTCCGCTGCCTACCGGGAATCCGTTTTCATCCCTCACTATTGCCCCTTCATCCGTTGCTGCAAGAACTGCTCCCGATTCAGAAACAACATCTTTACCTACTATTATCCCGTTTTCCCTCATATCTCCTTTGGCCGTAAAGCCGGCAACTCCTGCGTATCCCCCGAACCAGTGGGTTACACTGAAGAGGTCACCGCCTTTGCGCATATCCAGCAGGAAGCTCATGTTAAGGTTTCTGTAGGAGAAAGAGTTTCTCAGTCCACCGTTCCAGTCTGGTGTAATATTGCCTATTTCTACCGGAACAGGAGTTTTCAAAACCCTTCCGCTGGTTGGGTGTACAATAACCCTGCCCTGGTCATCCCTGGCAAAACCCGGACCCATAATCATGCCGTAGCGTTTCCCCGGACGTGCCTCAATGGTCAATCCTCCCCATGAAGAGGATATCTGGTATGCTTCAAGGTCACCGTAAAGTTCGTTCACCATATCTTTGCTCTTTGCCCAGTTAACGGTGGCGCTCCAGTTGAACCCTTCGGGGTTTCTCATAATGTCGCCGCTCAATATGAGTTCAACTCCGGTGTTCTGAATCTCTCCCGCGTTTATGAGCATACTGTTGTAACCGGAAGCAGAGGAGATATTGACACCCATTATATGGTCTTTTACAACGTTGTTATAATAGGTCCCGTCAAACCTCAGCCTGTTCATCATGAAGTTCAGCTCAAGTCCCGCCTCATAGGTAGTGGTTGTTTCATTTTTCAGTCCCGGGGGGGGCAGTTCCCTGTCAAGGAAAAACTGTGTCACCCCCCTGATTGTTGCGGCCGGCTGACTGTAGGTTCCCACTGTTTGATATGGTCCTGTGGCTTTTCCTACCTGTGCCCAGCTTCCCCTTACCTTTCCGTATGAGAGGATGTCCGATTCAAGGTTGAATGCTTCAGTGAATACAAGGCTTAAACCGACAGAAGGATAAAAGTAAGACCATGCATCCGGAGGCAGGGTGGATGACCAGTCATTCCTTGCCGTTGTATTGAGGAAAAGGTAGTTGCGGTAAGAGATGTTAACCGAACCGAATACGCTGTTGGTTACCACCTCAGAGTTGTACATGCTGGCCCTTGGTGTTCCGCTTACGTTACCTATAGTGAAGAGGTTAGGTACGGTAAGCATATCTGCCTGAACATTCATAAAGCGGTAAGTCCTGTTCATATAGTTGGCTCCCACCATACCGTCGATCCTTATATCACTTGATATTTCCCTGTCAAAATTGAGAAACAGGTCGGCATTGAATTCGTTATTTGAGCGTTCATTCTCCCAGAAAGCACCTCCCTGCGTTACCCCTACACCTATTGATCCGTCAGGCCAGACACTTTTCCTGTTTTCGGTAAAGTAATCATTCCCCACACGCCCAACAACATTTAGCCAGTCAGTCAGCTCATATGCCACTGTCAGGTTACCAAACAACCTGTCGCGCTTCCTTCCTTTAAGCATACTGTTGGCAATGAAGTATGGGTTGCTGAAGTAGGTCTGGTTCCAGTTGTAATAATATCCGAAAGGGTCACGTCTTTGCCAGTTTGCCTCAAGTGCTTTCATATCCACCTGCCGTCCGAACCAGCCGCCAATTGACTGCATCACGTTGTCTGCTTCGTATCCGCCGCCAGGAAGGTTGTCACTGTAATTCCTTACATATGTTCCGGTTACCCTGGCAGTCAAACGGTCGGTTACATTGGTTGTCCCTGAAAAGTTTATCGAATTGCGCTTCAGGTCGGTGTTGGGAATGGTCCCGGTAGAGGTTGAGTTTGCAAAACTCAGCCTTGCCGAAGTGCGGTATCCTGATCCGCCGAAAATCTCAATGTGGTTGTCGAGAGTCTGGCCGGCTACGAAGAAATCCCTTACATTATTTGGATTTGAAACCCAGGGTGTATGATCGTATATCGGCAGTCCGTCTTCGTCAAGTGTATAAGGGCTGTTGAATTGCGGCAGACTTAAACCAATATCCAGCCTTGCACCCCAGCTTTCATCACGCCCGTCATACAGTCCGCCTCCTCTTCCGTCATAGTACCTGAATGTGTGGTCCAGGGCAAATTGCTGATAACTGTACTCGCTTTCAGTCAAACCGTTTGCTGTAAGATAATTCCTGTATATCAGTTCGCTTCCGTTGAGCCCCTGCCCGTATTTGTTCTGATAGTCGGGGAAGATGTAGGGGTTTTCGAAATTTACTGCGCTGGAGATATTCACTCCGCTTGGGGCAGGCCTTCCCGATGCATCCTTGGTTGTAATAAGTATTACGCCGTTTGCTGCGTTCTGACCATAAAGCGCTGCAGCCATACCGCCTTTAAGAACTGTCATAGACTCGATGTTTGCAGGATCGATATCCATTATGGCGTTCCCGTAATCTGCACCACCCCATTGTGATACGGAAGTGGCAAAGTTGCTTACCGGTGTTCCGTCAATAACGAACATCGGCTGGTTGTCCCCGAAGGAGCTGTTGCCCCTTATGGTAATTCGGGAAGAGGAACCGATTGCGCCGCTGCTGCCGGTTACCTGTACTCCCGCAACCCTGCCGGAAAGGGAATTGACTAAGTTCATGTCTTTAGCCTCGGCAATATCTGCGCCGGAAACATCCTGGACTGCATAACCCAGTCCCCTTCGTTCCCGGGATATACCCAGGGCTGTTACAACCACTTCTTCAAGTCCCAGAATATCCGGCTCCATCACAACATCTATCACGGTTCTGCCTTCAATGGCAATTTCAACCGTTCTCATGCCCACAAAACGGAATACAAGAATGTTGGCATCTTCAGGGACGGAAATCGTATAGTTTCCTTCAAAATCGGTTGTGGTTCCAATGGTTGTACCCCTCACAACCACAGACACACCCGGTAGCGGCTGGCCATCCTCCTCACTGGTAACGGTGCCCGTGATCCTCACCGTTTGTGAATGGAGAAGGGTGGCTCCACACATCGCGAAGAGTGTGAAAAAGAAAATCAGTCTTTTCATAAATAAAAGTTTTTGGTTTATAATGAAGAAGGCATTTTTCTTTTGTTAAGCTTCCAAAAACTGCCGGTTAACTGCAGCTCCCTGTTTAGGCATTCAGGTCAGCCGTTAACCCTGACAGTATCTTAAATACAGAATACACAATAAGGCAATAAAGCAATAAGGCAATAAAGCAATAAGACTCAAGAAAGCTCAAGAAGGCAGTAAAGCAAGAAGGCTCAAGAAGGCTCAAGAAGGCAAGAAACCGTTAAAAATTGCTGTAAAAAGTTTAAAAGTTAAACAATAATTAACCGGGACAATATATTTAAATAATCAGTTGCATTTTGCCATTTGCATCGGTAAGACAAATTTTCATCTTTTTATCTCTAACAGGGTTAAGCTTAGCCAGCCTGTTTAATATACAATTTACAACAATTATCAAATACTTGTCAATAGCTGCGGAGAAATATTTTATTTTTTTTAATGAAATGCAATGTGCAGGCAAACAGGCAATTGTAAAATATTGTAAATATTTTTTTAAAAAAAAAGCCGGAAACGCATCAAACGTACCGGCTTTTAAATCTTTTTAAGTGTATTTTTATTCATTCATCCGGGTAACGGGAGTGGAAATTTTCAAGGTAATGAGCTACTCTTTCGAGGAACATTCCGCCCAGTGCACCGTCAATTACCCTGTGGTCATACGAAATACTGAGGGTGATTATGTGCCTTATTGCAATTGCATCACCCTGAGGCGTTTCTATAACTGCAGGTTTTTTTATAATTGCACCGACGCCCAGTATGGCGGCCTGTGGCTGGTTTATAATGGGTGTCCCCGTTGTATTCCTGAATGTTCCGAAGTTGGTTATGGTAAAAGTTCCTCCCGATATCTCATCAGGCTTTAGTTTGCCGGCGCGGGCTCTTTCCGCCATATCGTTCACCGCCCTGACCAGTCCGAGAAGGCTTTTCTCATCGGCGTTCTTTATCACCGGCACAATGAGATTGCCGTCAGGAAGTGCTGTTGCCATTCCTATATTGATATTCTTCCTGACAATTATCTTTGTCCCGTCAACCGATACGTTTACCATCGGAAAATCCTTCAGTGCCTTTGCAGCTGCTTCAAAAAATAACGGGGTGTATGTCAGCTTCTGCTTTTCCCTTTTCAGGAACTCCTCCTTGTTTTTTTCCCTCCACTTAACGATACCTGTAACGTCCGCATCAATGAAAGACGAAACATGAGGTGAGGTTTTTTTGGAATAGACCATGTGATCGGCAATTAGTTTCCGCAACCGGTCCATTTCAATCACCTTGTCATCCTCACCCGGCGAAGGGGCTGTTTGACCTGGTGAAGAACGGGGTTTGTCAGCAGGGCTCTCTGAAGCGGCCTCTTTTTCCTCCGGTTTTTCTAAAACACCTCTTTCTGCAGGAACTTCTTTTTCTTCTGGTTTTTCAGAATCCCTGCTCTCAAGGAAGCTTTCGATATCTGACTTTGTTATGCGTCCGTTTTCTCCCGATCCTTCAATATTATCAAGCTCTTCCAGTGATACGCCCTCCTCTGATGCAATTTTCCTTACCAGGGGAGAAAGGAAAATCCCTGATGGAGTCCTTGACGGAAATCCGCCCTGCCGGACATCCTTCTCATCATCCCCTGCACTGCTTTTCTTTTCCTCACCCGTTTCTTCCGGAGAGGGTTCCGCGGATCCCTCTGTTTTGGGTTTCTCCTGTTTTTTATCTTCAGCTTCCGATTGAGCCGGCTCTTTATCTTCATCACTCTCCTTTATCCTGTCAACCTCCTTTTTTACCTCTTCGCGTTCAGGATCGGCCTCTTCCGCATCAGTTGCCAGTATTACAAGAGTTTCCCCCACCTTCTTAACATCTCCTTCACTTACCAGTATCTTTTCTATTGTTCCGTCTTCGGGAGATGGCAGCTCGGAATCTACTTTGTCGGTTGCAATCTCCAAAACAGACTGGTCTTCTGTGACGCTGTCCCCTTCCTTTACAAGCAGTTTTGTTATAGTAGCTTCTGTTATACCTTCTCCCATTGAGGGAAGTTTTATTTCAATCTGTGCCATAATGCAAATGTTAAGGTATTGAAGTGAATTTTTACAAGTTACAAAAAGAAAAATGGATTTCTCAGGCAAAGGAGAAATTCCGGCTCTGTTATTATTAATTAACAACAGGAAAGCAGGTTTTGTTCAAAACCGACAGCCGGACATATCCCCGGCGCGGCTTCTGCAGGGACAGGGTTACCTATCCCTGCTCTTCACTGTTTTTGAACGAAACATTGAAAAGAGTCCTGTTGGCAATAGAGCGCCCAAGAGTTACTTCATCGGCATACTCCAGTTCGTCTCCGATGGCTATACCGCGCGCAATTGCAGTTATCTCCACCTGATATCTGCAGAGGCGCCTGTAAAGGTAAAAATTTGTGGTGTCCCCTTCCATGGTAGTACTCAGGGCAAGTATAATCTCATTTATGCTGCCGGCTGAAACTTTATTCTCAAGGGAGTCGATCTCCAGGTCACCCGGACCTATTCCGTCCATTGGCGAAATAATCCCTCCCAGCACATGGTAAACGCCGCTGAACTGGTGGGTGTTCTCAATGGCCATAACATCCCTTATGCTTTCCACAACGCAGACAACTGAGGAGTTCCGCCTTTTGTTGATGCAGATGTCGCATATATCGTTGTCGGAAATGTTGTGGCATTTTTTGCAGTGCTTTATCTCTGTGCGCAAGCGCATTATAGAGTTGCCGAATTGAGAAACCTCTTCGGGGTCCTGTCTGAGAAGGTGCAAAACAAGCCTGAGGGCAGTTTTTCTGCCTATCCCTGGCAGCTTTGAAAACTCATTCACTGCTGCTTCAAGCAGTCTTGAAGGAAAAGTGTCGGGACTCATTTCTGTTCTGGGTTTTTGCTGTCTGATCAGTGCGTAAAATTACAATAATTCCTGCAAAGATCTTTGGGGTAAAATAAAAAAGGAGTCCCTCCAAAACTGTTTTTACATTTGATTCTTTTTCGCTAATCTTGCACTGTGATTTCAGAATAATTTAAAATTTTCCCTATGTCGCCCTATCTGGTATTGTCAGTTGTGGCATCCTATTTTGCGGTGTTGCTTGTCATCTCCTGGTTTACCGGGAGAGATTCAAGCAATTCGGCATTCTTTCTGGGCAACAGGCGTTCTCCCTGGCCTGTTGTGGCTTTCGGGATGATAGGTGCTTCCCTGTCGGGTGTTACATTCATATCTGTTCCGGGTTGGGTTGGAGACAGCCAGTTTTCTTACATGCAAATGGTTGCGGGCTACCTGCTGGGCTATTTTGTTGTGGCAAACGTGTTAATGCCCCTCTATTACCGGTTAAATCTGACTTCAATATACACTTACCTTCTCAACAGGTTCGGCTTTTTTAGTTACAAGACCGGCGCTTCTTTTTTTATTGTATCCAGGCTTGTTGGAACTTCATTCCGGCTTTTCCTGGTAGCCAATGT
>SLCF01000066.1 GCA_007125955.1 Bacteroidales bacterium
ATTAACGGACATACCGACAGCACCGGAGATCCGGAATACAACTTCAGGCTTTCCGAAAGAAGGGCTGAAGAGGTGGTACGCTTCCTTGAAGAAAAAGGGATAGACCCTGAGCGTATGGAGCATAAAGGATTTGGAGAAACAGAGCCTGTAGCTGGCAACGAAACTGAAAAAGGAAGAGCTCTCAACAGACGTACCGAGTTTGAGATAATTGAATAGACTTATCCTTTCCGCTTTTTAAACGGCGATATAATCACCCGGTAACATAAGATGATATTACCCGTCTGGTATTTACCATTCCTGCCAGAAGACTTTTCCTGCCCCCCCGACTATTGTTTCTTTGTTGTAACAGTGAAGTCCGGCGGATCTTGAAGGTGTTTTTTAACGGTACAAAGCTCTGCCGCATTTATAACTGCATCGGCGTATTTTTCAGGAAAATCAGGAGGGAGGTGAACCTCAATATCTATCCTGTCAATGAGTTTTTTTACGGGGTCAACTCTCATTTTTTGCACAAGCTTTATCTTTTCTGAAGGGATCTTCCTGTTATCGCAGAATGATTTAACATATATACCTGCACAGGTTCCTATAGAAGCCAGAAAAAGAGTGAACGGTTCAGGGGCTGATGCATCTCCACCGGCTTTAACCGACTGGTCTGTCATTATTGTCATCCCCTTGTAGCTGGCATTTACTCTTTTGCCTTCCCCGAAAGTTATTTCCATTTCCATATTAAAATAATTTTTTCTGTAGATGTAAAGATAAGAAAAGAAGAAATTAAAATCTGATTAACCTTTATACGTTTCCCATAATATTGTAAACGGGGGCGGAAGTAGCCTGACATGGCTAATAAATTGTTGATATTATTTGAAAAGGGGTATTGATAATTCCGGTATATATTGTTTAACTTTGAAATTGTAAGATAAATCGGCGTCTTTTTTCATGAAGCATTTTAGATAATGATAAACCTTAATACATTATAGAAATGACAAAAATTAAAAAACTGACATTGGCACTATTTGCAGTTTCTCTTTTACTTGCAGGATGCAGGGCTCAAAAAGAGATGGAAGTGGTTGATATTCCCGAACCGGAAGAGCCGGTTGAAGTGGTGGAAGAAGAACCAACAGAGGAAGAGATCGCCAGTATACCCGTTAGGGAAGAGAAAGTCTCATTTGATCTTGCCGAGGAAAAGGAGAGAGCTGTACATGAGGTAAACCAGTTTTTTGTTATTGTTGGCAGTTTCAGGTACGAAGACAATGCACAGCGGTTTATGAGACAGCTGAGGGATCAGGGTTTCGACCCCTTTATTCTGCTTTCTGAGTTCGGGTTTCACAGGGTTTGTGTCGATTCCTACACAGATGAGACCGAAGCCAGGGTACGTGTACATCAGATCCGCACCCGTTATTCCGATTATAACGACACCTGGCTGCTGATCAAGAGGTAATATGATAATGATCCCGGCGATAAAGTCCTTCAGGCACTTTTTAACCGGGATTCAAGTTAATTGACTGTTCTGACTGAAATCCGGTTTTAACAGTTTAATTAAAAAATGTTTTTATTATGGAATGCAAAATATCCGCAAACAAAGAAATCTGCAACTGCACATACACCTGCAGCAGAAAAGGTATGTGTTGCGAATGTCTTCATTATCACAGGAAAATGGGACAACTTCCCGCCTGTTTCTTTTCAGAAGAAGCTGAAAAGACATATGACCGTTCCGTGGAGAACTACCTAAGAGACCGCTGATTCATTTCAGTATATTCAGCGCCGCTTTCATTCCTTCACCCTGTTCGTATTTATAACCGCACCTTATCAGGGCTGCTTCAATTGCTCCAATGGTTGAGATCACGTCTGCACTGTTGACGCTGCCCATGTGTCCCACACGGAAATATTTGGGCTTAAGCTCGGGGAGTAGTCCGGGCGCAACCGTAACATCCATTGATCCCATGGCCTGCAAAAATTCCTGTCCGTTTACACCTTCAGGATAATAGGGAGCGGAAAGTGTGTTTGCTGAATGGCTGTCGCCTGACGGAATTGTTTTGACCGACATTGCCCTGAATGCTGACCTGAAGGCATTTCCCGTTTTCTCATGCCGGGCAAACCTCTCTTCTATCCCTTCTTTAAGTATAAGCTTCAGACTTGTTTCAAGAGCCATAATCAGGTTAACTGCAGGAGTGCCGAAATATGAGGGCTTTCTTTGTGAGTAAGCTTCCATCACAGGCAGCCAATTGTTCCAGTCGCAATAATAGCTTCCAACGGGTGTTTTCCTGTTGCGCCAACTCTCCATAGCTTTTTGCGATACAACCAGCAGCGCCAGTCCGGGAGGAACACCAATTGCCTTCTGTGAAGCTGTGAGAACCACATCTATACCCCACTCATCCTGTCTTATCTCTTCACCTGCAACAGAGCAGACCCCGTCAAGTACAGTCAGCACGTCATACTTTGTGCCAAGCTTTCCTATGGGACGGGGGTCAACCCTGACTCCCGTTGAAGTGTCAACATGCGTGAATGTAAGGAGTTTATATTTTTTCTTTTTCAACTCCTTTTCAATATCTTCCACCGGTACCGTTTCGCCGGCGGGCGCTTTCAGCAAGGTTACCTCCGCACCGAACCTCTTGAGCATTTCAGCGTATCTTTCCCCGAAATAGCCGGTAGATACTACAAGCACGTTATCGCCATTTTCTGCAAGATTGGCTGCAGCCGTCTCCATAGCAAGCGTACCTGTGCCTGCTATAATGAAAGGTTGTCCTGAAGGGGATAACCACACCTTTTTCATCATATCGAGGCTGTTGGCGAATGATTCCATAAAACCGGGAGCAACGTGACTGCTGGTTGGGGCACCCAGAGCCTGTAAAACCGAAGGTTCAAACTCAACAGGTCCCGGTATCATCAGTAGTTTTCTGTTCTTCATATGCTTTTACTGTTTTCAGATTGCTGTTAATCAATTTTTAAATTATTTTCTTCAAGCATAGCTTTTAGTGCAGATCGGGCATCTTTTTCCAACGGAAGAAGGGGTTTTCTGGGCGGCCCGCCATAAAGTCCGAGACAGTCCATAGCATATTTGAGTGCAGGAACACCCCACTGCCTTGTTACAGAAGTGTTAACCGGTATCATCCGGTGCTGGATCTTCTTAGCGGTTTCTAAATCACCCTTCCGTAAGCTTTCAAATATTTCTGTGCATTGGTAAGGTGCGATGTTTGCAAGAGCCAGTATGCCTGCGGATGCCCCCATGACAAGTGCAGGAAGGAGGAATCCTGCAGAACCTGCAATAACACTGAAACCTGGTTTTGCACCGGCAATAATCTGCCCCATTTTCGCCAGGTTTCCACCGGAATCTTTAATGCCTGCAACATTGGGATGAGCGGCAATAGCAAGTATTGTACCTGCATCCATGTCCATTCCGCTGTTAGCCGGCATATTGTAAATTATGACAGGTACAGGTGATGAATCAGCTATAGCTGAATAATGCTCCACCAGCGCCTCTTTCGTCATCAAGCCTTTGTAATAAAACGGGTTGAGTACAAGTGCCGCATCGGCTCCTGCCTTTGCAGCTTCCTTTGTAAGCAGGACTGTTTCCCTGGTTGACTGACCGCCGGTGCCGGCAAGCATAATTTTGTCGCCTTCTATAGCTTCGCGTGCGGCATTGTAAGCTTTTATCTTTTCTTCGTGTGTAAGCATTACCATTTCACCGTTGGATCCCAGTATCAGGAACCCCGAAAGATTGTAGCGGCTCAGCTTCTTTATATTTGACTTTATTTTTGCCGGTGCAAGCTCTTCATTTTGGTCAAACGAAGTTGGCAGGGGCGGAATTACTCCCTCTATTTTTAACATATCTTTTTCTGTTTTAATTAAAATACAATTTTAGTATCCCAGTTTCCTGGAAACGATATTGAGCGGTTTTTCACCCTTCTTTACCCTGTGGTAATTCTCAATGATCTGGTCGGAAACCCTTTCCGGATCGGTTATACTTGCCACATGCGGCGTGAGGTTTATGTCGGGATGACTCCAGAAGGGGTGTCCGGGGGGCAGCGGTTCCGAATGGAATACATCCAGACTTGCTCCGGAAAGATGCCCTGAATCAAGCAGGCTGATAAGATCATCATCCACCAGATGCGGGCCTCTTGCAAGATTAATAAGGTAGGAGCCCTCAGGTAGTTTCTGCAAATTTTCCCTGTTGAGTATTCCTTTGGTAGATTTGGTAAGGGGAAGTACACAGATGAGCATATTGATCTTTTGCAGGAAGCTGTCCAGTTCCTCCTGTCCCGCATATTTTTTATAAACCTCTTCTTTACCCTTCGTTCTTGCCCAGCCACACACATTGAAACCCATACCGCTCAGCTTTGTTGCCATATGGTTGCCTATCTTGCCGGTTCCCATAATCCCTATCCTCAGGTCTTCTATCCTCATGTAGAGGCTTTTTTTCCACTCTTTTCTTACCTGTCTTATTTTGTAGCCGGTGAGAGACCGCAACCTGTTCATTATAACTGCAAGGGCAAATTCGAAAAGGTCGCCTGACAGCACCGGGTCAATTATCCTTACTATGTCAATTTCTTCGGGTATGTGAGGATCCTCTACCAAATGATCCACACCTGCACCCAAGGAAGATACGCATTTCAGGTTGGGATAGCGATTGAATATACCGGGGGGTTGTTTCCATGCCAGCGTATAGATAACAGAGCTGTTATCTATTACCTGGTCTTCTGTCAAAACCTCAACCGAGGGGTCTGTTTTGTTGAAAGCCCTGATCCAGTAGTCTTTGTTCCTGTCCGGGCAAATAATGACAAGCGACATAGGATTTGTATTTTAGGTTTTTTCCAAAGATAACAAATTTAGCTTAACCCATAAATAAACGGAGGGCTCCGTCATAACAGGGAACCCTCCGTCAAGAAAACGGGTTTATTCGCTTTTGTCAGGAAACGGCGGTATAGGAGGCACTTCCTGATCCCACTCCTCAATTTCCTCCAATATCACTTCTATCGCTTTTTGAAGCTGGTCGTCTATTCCCCTGAACTCCCTTGCCGGATCGTTGTCTATCCAGATGTCAGGTTCCACACCTTCACCCTCTATTATGAAGCCGCTACTGTCTGCCGCATAAGGTGCATAGGAGGGCGTTATTATTGATCCGCCGTCAATGCAGGGAATTGAGCCGCTGTAGCCAACTACTCCTCCCCAGGTTGTTGTGCCGATTATTTTTCCAATGTTATGTTGCCTGAACCGGTATGGGAACAGGTCTCCGTCTGATGCCGAATACCTGTCAATCAGAGTAACCTTTGGCCCTACATGCGTTCCCACGGGGTTTACCGACCCTTCGGTCTGGTTGGTATGCATCGTTGCATAGGTTATGGTACGCTGCAGCCTTTCAATGATCATGGGTGAGACATTCCCTCCCCCGTTTCCGCGGTCGTCTATAATAAGACCTTCCTTGTCAAGCTGCGGATAATAGAGTCGTGCAAACTGGTTGAGTCCGTTAACCCCCATATCGGGGATATGGATATAGCCCACCCTTCCTCCTGTGGCTTCGCTGACTTTGCGAATGTTTTCCTGAACCCAGTTGTAATAGTAAAGGCCGGATTCATCTCTTACCGGAACAACTATTATCCTGCGACTTCCGTTCATCTCCGGCTCTCCGTTTACGGTTAGTTCCACCTGTTTACCGGCGGTATTCACAAAAAGCCTGAAGAAATCATTAACCTCATTTGTTGGTGTTCCGTTCACTTCAATTATAAAATCCCCTTCCTCAACATTCAGCCCTATCTCAGTCAGGGGTGAGCGCAGGTCGTCGCTCCAGTTTGCCCCTTCGAGGATATGATCAATTTTTATGTAACCCGATTCGTGCCGGCTGTATCTTGCACCGAGGAGTCCAAGTTGTATCCGTTCCGGCATAGGCCTTTCACCGTTGTTGACATAAGCATGTCCCACATTCAGTTCACCAACCATTTCACCGATAATGTATGTGAGGTCAGTCCTGTGCCTTGCATACGGTACAAGCACGTTGTACTTTTCGTACATAGCTTCCCAGTCAACCCCGTGCATATTGGAGTCGTAAAAGAAATCCCTCATCTGCCGCCAGCTTTCGTCGAAAATCTGCTGCCACTCTTCCGCAAAATCAACAAACACCTGCATATTAGATAGGTCAACATTTTCGGTGTTGGAGATGGGCGAGGAGGGGAGGTCTATTACAGAGTAATTCCTTCCTCTTCTTACAAGCATTTTTTTATTGTTTGAGGATACCTGGAAGGTCATATTCTGTGCAAGAGTTGTTTCTTTCCGGCTGTCCAGGTCGAACATTTTCAGGTTTAGTCCCCCGCCTGTTCTGGAACGCTCATTATAGTAAATTCTGTTACCCACACCGGTTACATTTGAATAGTTTGAAGGCTCAACAGGCAGTGAGACAACCCTGTTCCCGATACCTTCTATATCCACTTTCATTTCCGGGTTATTGCCGGAACTGGTTCCGCCGCCTGCAGAACTTTTTGTTTCAACAACATCGTCTTTCGGAGCAAAGGGATGGGGGGTATCTTTCGAGAGTATAGCAAGATAAACCCTTCCCATGTCAACATATGCATGGTTCCACTCGGTTTGACTGTAAACCGGGTTAAAGTCCCTGTTTGATGTAAATACAAGGTACTTCCCGTCGGAGCTGAAGCTTGCCCCTCCCGATGAATACCACATATCGGTTACATCATGCGACTCGCCCGTTGCCACTTCGTATATGCAAACAATGTTCATTCCCTTTTCGGGCCTGGTGTATGTGATCCATTTGCTGTCGGGCGACCAGTTGTAGGAGGAGATAACACTAACCCCCGACCTTGCCACTTCGGTCACCTCTTTTGTGTTGACGTTTACAATATTGAGCCTGTTTTTCTTGTCGTGGTAGAGGATCCTGTTGTTGTCGGGCGACCATTTGAAACCGAAAATATATGTGTCGCCGCGGCTTGTTAGCTGAACCGGTTCACTGCTTCCGTCGTGCCTCTGCATATATATTTCAAATTCACCGCCGGCATCCGACACCCATGCAATGTAATTGCCATCAGGCGACCACTGTGCATTCCTTTCATGAACACCTGAGGTTTGTGTCATATTCCTTGTAACACCGCTTTTAACAGGAACATTGAATATGTCTCCTCTTGCGCCTATTACGAGCCTTTCCCCGTTAGGAGACATGTCAACCGACCTTATCATGTCAGATGCGTCTCTCCACTGCGGACGAGCATGCACAAAGTCGTTTCTTATTTGTATCGGAACCCTTTCGTACTCCCTCGTTTTTATATCGAGTTTATAAATGTGCCCCCCCTTCTCGAATACAATATAGTTGCCACCAAGAGAAGGGAACTTAATATCATAGTCATCGAAGTGAGTTACCTTTGTTGTCTCCATGGTATTTGTGTTGTAGACAAAAAGGTTCATTGTGCGGTCGCGGTCGGACAGGAAGTAGATATCATCCCTTACCCACATGGGTATTATATCCTGTGATTCGCTGCCGGTTAAGTTTACATTCTTTCTTGAAATAAAATCGTACACCCAGACATCATCTGCCATTCCCCCGCTGTAGTACTTCCATGTTCTGAACTCCCTGAACACCTTGTTGTAGGCCATCTTGTTGCCGTCAACCGAATAGGAGAGGAACCCCCCTTCGGAGAGGGGCAGCTGTTTTGAAAGACCGCCGTCAGACGGAACATTGAACAGCTGACCCTTGAAAGAGTTGAAGCTGTATTTACGGGAGCGGTATGTCACATTTTTTCCGTCAGGTGTCCACCCCATAACAATATTGTTGGGCCCCATACGGTCTCCCAGGTCATCCCTTGAAAGGGTTGCAGTATAGGTGAGTCTTTTCGGTTCACCTCCTTTGGAGGGTATTTTAAAAACCTCTGTATTCCCGTCATATTGACCGGTAAAAGCAATATACTCCCCGTCAGGTGAAAACCTGGGGAACATTTCGTAGCCTTCGTGACTGGTGAGTCTCCTGGCCACTCCACCCGAACTGTTTACAGAGTAAAGATTTCCGGCATAGCTGAATACCAGCTGGTCGCCGTGTATAGCCGGGAACCTGAGTAGCCTTGCTTCTTCCTGTGGATATGCTGAGATAAAGAGAAAGAATAAGGCCGGAATAATTAAAAATTTCCTGATCATAGCTTGTTAAGTTATAAGGTTAATATTATTTGTGAATAAATAGCGGACAATGCAGTTAAGTTTGGTGACGGGACGGATAATGAAATTCCGGACATTTGTGATATAATTATTAAAACTTAAATATAAGCCAATTTCCTCATTTTTTTTTAATCGTCTGTATTAATTGTTATTGTTGACTATTGGTATAAATTATTTCTATCTTTGCGTCCTGTTACATTTTTTCGCTACCCTGCAAATTTACCAACAAAATGAGAAGTTTTTTCCCCCGCATTTTTATTTTTACATTAATAACATTACTGTTTTTATCATTTGATATACCCCAGCTTTTTCAGCAAAAAAGGATAGACCCCCCGTTTGCAGGGGAACCTGACAGGTGGGTCGATTCCGTTTTTAACTCACTTACTCTTGAACAAAAAATCGGGCAGCTGTTCATGGTGGCCGCCTATTCAAACCGTGACAGTGAACATGTTGATGAGGTAGCCCGGCTGATATCGGAATACAATATTGGCGGACTGATTTTTTTCCAGGGCGGGCCTGTGAGACAGGCCAAACTGACCAACCATTACCAGTCGGTTGCCCAAACCCCGCTCATGATAGCAATGGATGCAGAATGGGGTCTGGGTATGAGACTTGACAGCACCCTCTCGTATCCCCGCCAGATGACGCTTGGAGCAATCCAGGATGACCAGCTTATATATCGCATGGGAGCTGAAATTGCCAGACAGATGAAACGACTCGGTGTCCATGTTAATTTTGCCCCTGTCCTGGATATAAACAATAACCCTGAGAACCCTGTAATAGGCAGCCGATCGTTTGGTGAAGATAAATGGAGTGTTGCAAGAAAAGCATTCTTTTATATGAAAGGAATGCAGGATAATAATATCCTGGCAGTTGGAAAGCATTTCCCCGGTCATGGAGACACTGACACAGACTCCCATTATGATCTGCCGGTAATGATGCATACCCGGGAAAGGCTTGACTCCCTTGAGCTTTTCCCGTTCAGGCATCTTATAAACAGCGGTATAGGAGGATTGATGACCGCCCATATACATATGCCGCTGCTTGACCCGACCCCAAACCTGGCGTCCACACTTTCACCCAGGATCATCAACAAACTGCTTGTTGATGAGCTTGGTTTCAACGGTTTGATATTCACAGATGCCCTCAACATGAAAGGGGTAAGTGACTATTTTCCCCCTGGTACAGTGGAGCTGATCTCCCTTATTGCAGGAAATGACATGATGGTTTTTCCTGAGGATGTCCCGAAAGCAGTTGAGATAATCAAAAATGAGGTTGAAAAGGGCAACTTCCCGGAAGAAGAGATCAACAGGCGATGCAAAAAAATCCTGATGGCTAAGTTCTGGCTGGGGCTGAATGATACCGGCGATATTGAAACCGACAACCTCTATAATGACCTTAACGGTACAGAGGCTTCGCTTTTAAAGAGGAAGCTAATCGGAGAATCGATTACACTGGTAAGTAACCCCGGAAGCCTTATACCCTTTTCCCGGCTTGACACTCTCAAGATTGCAACTGTTGCAATTGGAAGAAATGAGCTGAGTTCTTTCCAGGAAACCATTTCACTTTATGCACCGGTTAGCCACTACAACCTGTCACCCGATGCAGGATCTGAAGAGAGGGAATCGTTTGTTGCAGGGCTTGATATTTACAACATGGTTGTTGTAGGGATGCACGGGATGAACAGAAGGGTAAGTGACGGTTTCGGAATAAAGGACGGTGCCGCTCAGTTCGTTGAACAGCTTTCGGAAAGAAACAACGTGGTATTATCTGTTTTCGGAAGCCCCTACGGTCTCTCCCGTTTGAATGGAATATCCGGTTTATCATCCCTGGCGGTGGCTTATGAAGATGAACCCGAATACGGAGACCTTGCTGCCCAGATGCTTTTCGGGGGAATCATGGCAAAGGGCAGGCTGCCTGTTCATGCTGCCGGAAAATTCAGGCAGGGAACAGGGTACATAACAAGGGACAAGGTCAGACTTGCCTATTCAATGCCAGAGGAGACAGGTCTCAATACCGAAAAGCTAAACAGGATAGATTCAATTGTTCATGAGGCGATAACCGCGGGAGCCAGTCCGGGAGCGCAGGTGCTTGTGGCAAGGAACGGTATGGTAGCTTTTCATAAGGCTTATGGTTATCATACTTACCAGGAGAAAGTGCCTGTAAGAAAAACTGATCTGTACGATCTGGCTTCAGTGACCAAGATAGCTTCTACAGCACTTGTTCTTATGAAGCTCAAGGATGACGGAGACCTGGATATTTACAGCACTCTTGGAGAGAATATTCCCGAACTTGAAGGAACCAACAAGGAAGACCTTGCTATTAAGGATGTGCTTACACATCAAGCCGGACTGGAACCATGGATACCGTTTCATTTTTCTTTTTTCGAAAGTTATTTACCACAGGAAGAGGCCATTTCACGAAGTTTTTCCGGCAATTACCCTCACCGGCTTGGATCTGCCAGGTATCTTACTCGTAATTACAAGTTTGCCGAGGGTATTTTCAGCAGACTTCCCTCCCGCGAATTCTCCATACATGTTGCCTCCGGCATGTATATGAATCATGCATATACAGACACAATTTTTAAAAGAATAGCAGAATCGGATGTTCGCTCCCGCAAAAAATACCTTTACAGCGACCTTGGATATTATTACATGAAACAGATTGCCGAGCGTAAAACCGGTGTAACGATCGACAGGTATGTGCAAAACCGTTTCTACTCACCCCTGGGCGCAGGCACACTAACTTACAGGCCTTTGAATAGATTTCCTGCAGAACGGATAGTCCCGACCGAAAACGATGTTTATTTCAGGCGTCAGCTGCTTCAGGGGTATGTTCACGATCCCGGAGCCGCACTGCTGGGGGGGGGAGGTGGTCATGCAGGCCTTTTTTCAAATGCAAATGATCTTGCCAAACTGATGCAGATGTATTTGCAGGGCGGTGAATATGGAGGCACCACCTTCCTGAGCAGGGAAGTTTTGGATTATTTCACCGGAGCACACAAGCTGGACAATGATAACAGAAGAGGTATAGCATTTGACAAACCGGAACGCAACCCTTCACGTAACGGTCCCGCAGCAAAAGACGCATCTGAAAACAGTTACGGACACTCCGGGTATACCGGGACTATAGTCTGGGTTGATCCTGATGAGCAGCTTGTTTATATTTTTCTCTCCAACAGGGTGCATCCCGACCAGTTCAACAACAAGCTTATTGAGAAGAATATTCGCACAAGGATCCAGCAGGTTATATACGATTCAATTATAAAAGAATGAAAAACCTGTTTATCTGTATTTAAAGATTTCTTTTTTATGTCAGGTATGATAATTTTTTTATAAATTCGCATTTTATAAAAGGGTGCGCCGGAAACGATCATTCTTTGGTTTATTATATCCCTGGTCTTATTGTTGTTAAACATTTTTTTTCTTTCCGGAAGTTGATATTAATCATAGTGCCGGATTGCGGGTTTTGAGTAATTTCGGAAAAGTTTTCTCCGGACGGCTTTTGATAATATTCAGATAGGATTTTCCCTACACAATATGACCGGCCGGCTTCAAGTATCATGTTTCAGCTACCAGGCTACAAGGCATACATTTTTTACAGAACCTTTTTAAACACAAAATACTTAATTGAATTATGAAACCAACACATATTGAACACATTGGAATTGCAGTAAAGAACCTTGACGAAGCGGTTAAATATTACGAGGAAGTTATAGGGCTAAAATGTTACAATATAGAAGAGGTAGTTGATCAGAAGGTGAGGACAGCTTTCTTCAAAGTAGGGGAAACAAAGGTTGAGCTTCTTGAATCGACTGCACCGGACGGACCGGTAGCAAAATTCATAGAAAAAAAGGGAGAGGGCATACACCATATTGCATTTGCAGTGAAAAGTCTGGAGGAGTCATTGCAGCATGCCGAAAAGAACGGTGTAAGGCTAATTGACCAGGAACCTCGTAAGGGGGCTGAAGGACTTGATATTGCATTCCTTCACCCGAAATCGACTTTCGGTGTACTGACCGAACTATGTGAAGACAAAAGTGATTGAGGATTATCAGTTGTTTAATAATTTTACAAAAAAACCGGATTATAAATGAACAGACAGGATAAAATAAAAAAGCTGATAGACCTAAGGGAAGAGGCTAAACTGGGGGGAGGCAAAAAAAAGATAGAAGGTCAGCACGCAAAGGGAAAACTGACTGCCCGGGAGAGGATCGAGATACTGCTTGATGAAGGTAGTTTCGAGGAGTATGACATGTTCGTTACTCACCGCTGCAGAGACTTCGGCCTTGAAAAGAAAAAAATCCTGGGTGACGGGGTTATTACAGGCCACGGTACCATTGACGGAAGGGTGGTTTATGTTTATTCCCAGGATTTCACCGTTCTCGGAGGTTCTCTTTCTGAAACTTTTGCCGGTAAGATTTGCAAGATAATGGACCAGGCTATGAAGGTAGGAGCACCGGTAATAGGTATAAACGACAGCGGAGGCGCACGTATTCAGGAAGGTGTTCAAAGTCTTGCAGGTTATGCCGACATATTTCAGCGCAATATATTGGCTTCAGGTGTAATACCCCAGATATCGGCTATTTTTGGACCCTGTGCAGGCGGGGCGGTTTACTCTCCCGCTCTCACCGATGTGATTATAATGAGTGAAAAGACCAGCTATATGTTTGTTACAGGTCCGAAGGTCACAAAGAAAGTGACCGGCGAGACGATTTCAACTGAAGATCTCGGCGGAGCGGATATACACTCTAGCAAATCAGGTGTAGCCCACTTCAGGGCTGACGATGAGGAAGAGGGGTTGCTGATTATAAGGAAGCTGCTTGAATACCTGCCCCAGAACAATCTTGAGGATCCTCCGGTTACAGAATGTACAGATCCTATTGACAGGCGCGAAGATGCTCTCAATGAAATTATTCCAGAGCTTTCCAACCAGTCTTATGACGTAAAGGATATAATATACACCATTGTCGATAACCAGGAGTTCCTGGAACTTCACCGACATTATGCAAAGAATATAGTGGTAGGGTTTGCCAAGTTCAACGGCATGCCTGTGGGTATTGTGGCCAATCAGCCGAACTACCTGGCAGGTGTACTTGATATAGCCGCCTCGATCAAGGCTGCCCGGTTTGTAAGGTTTTGCGATGCTTTTAATGTTCCACTTGTAACACTTGTGGATGTGCCCGGATTTCTGCCCGGCAGCTCACAGGAATACGGAGGCATAATTGTTCACGGTGCAAAACTTCTGTTTGCATACGGGGAGGCGACCGTGCCAAAGGTTACGGTCACACTGAGGAAATCATACGGAGGCGCCCATGATGTAATGAGCTGCAAGCAGCTGAGGGGAGATATAAACTACGCATGGCCGTCAGCCGAGATAGCCGTTATGGGCCCCCAGGGAGCTGTTGAGATTATAGAAGGGAAGAAAATAGCTGAAATTGAAGATGATGAGGAAAGGCAAAAGTTCATCAAACAAAAGGAGGATGAGTATGTTGACAAGTTTGCCAATCCTTATGAAGCAGCGCGTTACGGCTTCATTGATGATGTAATTGAGCCGCGCAACAGCAGGTTCAGAATCGTGAGGGCGTTACAGACTCTGATGACAAAAAAGGATACCAACCCTCCGAAGAAACACTCCAATATACCGTTGTAAAAAATTATTCAGAATTATGTCTATAGAAATGATATTGAATACTGTATCGCTTGATTTCTCCTTTTTCAATATTGACGCTTTTGCTGCATCAATTGCCCTGGTGGGGTATGCAGTGGTCTTCACAGTACTGGTACTGATGTTCTTTGTTGTTTTGAAATTGCCGAAAGTGATCAATTATGATTACAGTAAACTCTTCTCAGGAAACCGAATCAGCGAAGAAATTCCTGTTAAAAAAGAAGACCTGAGCATTTCGGGCGAAGTAAACGCAGCTATCAGCATGGCCCTTTTTCTCCATTTCAATGAGATACATGATGAGGAAAGCGGTGTTATAACGATTAAGAAGATATCAAAGCGATATTCTCCGTGGAGTTCAAAAATTTACGGGCTTAACCCTACGCCCAGGTAGAACTGCAGTTTTGATCTGCCGTGTATATGTTACTTTTGCGGCTAAGTCATTACAAAAGGCACTTTTAGAAAATATACATTAAGATACCCGACATGAAACAGTTTAAGTTTACAATCAGTGGTAACACATATGATGTTGAGATAAAACAGTTTGAAGATAATTTGGCCAGGATCGAAGTGAACGGCACCACTTACGAAGTTGAAGTTCACACTGAAAAGAAGAAAACAAAAACCCCCACCATAGTGCGTTCGGAGTTGCCCATAAAGGAAGACAGGAAGATAGAGAAGAAAGAGTCAGGCTCTTCCGCGCCCGTACTTGCACCACTTCCCGGGAGCATAATAGAGATTTATGTAAAGCCTGGTGACAAGGTGAAGAAAGGCGATAAGCTCTTGATGATGGAGGCGATGAAGATGGAAAACAACATTCTTGCAGAAAAGGATGGTGTTATTGAATCGGTCAGGGTAAGCGCCGGCACAAATGTTCTGCAGGGTGATCTGTTAATCGAAATGGTTTAAATGTTTGTGTAATGAAGAAGATATCAACTGTTTTCGGGATTATTTCCCTTCTTTATATACTTTGTTCGGGACTGATAATACCTGAAAGTTTTGCAGCGACTAGCATAGGAGATGCACTTGGATCGTCCGCTTCATCTGCCGTTGAAAACAACGGAAGAGACCTGCCAATGGCCTTAAGGGGTCTGATGGATTTCATAAACTATTCAGGTTTTGTCAATATAACCTACCGCCAGATAATAATGATTGTGGTGGGACTCTTTTTCATTTTTGCTGCAATTCGTTACGAATATGAACCCTTGCTGCTTGTTCCTATCGGAACCGGTTTGATAATAGGGAATATGGCAATCTCGGCGGATGCAGGTTTCCAGATTGGCATATTTGAGGAGGGAAGTGTATTGAATTTTCTTTACATGGGTCTCGGAAACGGGATATATCCCCCTCTCATTTTCCTGGGTATAGGGGCGATGACCGACTTTTCTTCACTCATTTCCAATCCCCGCCTGATGTTACTTGGTGCGGCAGCCCAGATAGGTATATTTCTCACTTTCCTCGGAGCTATTATGCTCGGGTTTGCTCCCCAGGAAGCAGGTGCAATAGGTATTATCGGGGGAGCTGACGGACCTACGGCTATATTCCTTGCTTCCCGACTGGCTGACGGTCAGCTTGTGCTGCCGGACGGCAGGACGGTTATGAACCTGATAGGTCCGATAGCAATAGCCGCCTACTCATATATGTCGCTTGTTCCGGTAATACAGCCCCCTATTATGAGGCTCATGACCACCAAAAAGGAAAGGCGTATAAGGATGAAACCCCCCAGGGCTGTTTCAAAGCTTGAAAAAATTCTTTTCCCTGTAGCAGGACTCATACTTACAGCCATGATATCGCCCAGCTCGCTGCCTCTTCTTGGAATGCTGTTTTTCGGAAACCTGCTTAAGGAGTCTACCGTTACAAGACGACTGGCTGAAACTGCAAGAACCTCTTTTATAGATATTGTGACCATAATACTGGGACTTACAGTGGGAGCTTCAACACAGGCGGATGTGTTTCTGACCTCAACTTCACTTCTCATATTTGTGCTGGGGGCTATCTCTTTTATGATAGCAACTGCCGGGGGACTGCTTTTTGCAAAGATAATGAACATGTTCCTCAGCAAGGGAAATAAGATAAATCCGTTGATAGGGGCATCGGGGGTTTCGGCAGTACCAAACAGTGCCAGGGTTGTGCAGCATGAGGGACTGAAGTATGATTCCAGCAACCACCTGCTGATGCACGCTATGGCACCAAATGTAGCCGGTGTTATCGGTTCCGCGGTTGCCGCCGGAATATTACTGAGCTTTTTGCTGTAAAGTTGGTTTTTTATATTGTATGAGCTAATACCCTGAACTTTGAGGGTTTTGTGATTAATTATTAAAAAGTATACATATCATGCAAAAATTTAAATGTAAAGTTTGCGGGCACGTATTCGATCCGCAGAAAGGAGATCCTACTGCAGAGATTGAACCGGGTGTTGATTTTGCTGACCTGCCTGATAATTGGACATGCCCGGTTTGTGGCGCTAAAAAAAGTAAATACAGGCCACTGAAATAGAAGGACTTTTTTATCTTATTTTTGTGATTTAATTATAATTTTATTATTTTCGCGAACGTAATGAGGCCTGTTAGGTGAGGCTACTGAATGAACACAGGCTGCTGCCCAAAAACGTCTACAGACGCCAATGGGTAGAACAGGCTTGGCCGGATTAAGGCTTAGCATAACGCAGCTTCCTGCTAACTGCAGGATAAGTCATTCAGAGCTAAAACTCAACAAGGGGCATTTTCCCGGGAGACAAATTATAAGTTGTCAATCCCGGTGAGTGATGTGCCCCTTCTAATGAAGGGGTTTTTTTGTTTTACCCCGGGTTTACTTTTCAGGGTACTCATTACCCAATTGTCAAATATAAAACGGGAGGCTCAAGCTATGGAAAATGTTGCAGTAACAGACCAGCAGGAACAAAGGTTGTCGATAATAAAGGGGTTGATAGATGCCAATGAGCTTGAAGCATTATCTGCAATACTGAAGAAGATGCAGGCAGTTGAGGTTGCCGATATTCTCGATGAGCTAACAGAGGAACAGCTTCTTTCAGTACTTCCTGTATTTGAGGAAGAAGATCTTGGATATATTGCTTCCAATATGGAGATGGACTTGCTGGTGAGACTTTTCGATATTGTTGACAGAAAGTTCTATGCAAAGATTGTGACCAACATGTCATCGGATGTGAGGGCTGACCTCTACCAGGAGCTTGAAAAGGATCAGCAGCTTGAGCTTTTGCCATACCTTGACAAGAAGACACGTGAAGATGTTATCCATCTGAGCTCTTATCCTCCCGAAACGGCCGGAAGTATAATGGTCACAGATTTTGCCACTGTGCAGTCCGGTATGACAGTGACCCAGGCACTGGAGAAGATAAGGAAGGATGCCCCTTCAAAAAAGATGATCTATTACGTTTATGTGGTTGATGAGCACATGAAAATGAGGGGGTTCGTAACCCTGAAAGACCTGATAATGGCTGAACCGTCAACACTTATAAAGGATATCCTGAACGAAGATTTTGTTTATGCAGAAGTCTATGAAGACAGGGAAAGTGTTGCCGTCAAAATAGAAAAATACGACATGGTAGCAATTCCCGTGCTCAATTCATTAAAACAGCTTGCAGGAATTGTAAGGCATGATGAAGCTATAGACGTGATCAGGGCAGAGCATACAGAGGACCTCGAGAAGTTTATGGGTATAGTTCCCGATCCGGAAGAGATGAACTATTCGGAAACTTCACCTTTTCAGCATTTCAGGAAAAGGATTATATGGCTGGCCTCACTTTCCATATTGGGACTGTTGACGGGAATGATCATTCACAGTTTTGAAGAGGCAATTTCCACATTGGTTGTACTTGCACTCTATATGCCAATGGTGGCAGATACCGGAGGCAACACCGGAAGTCAGGCTGCAACGGTTGTAATAAGGGCTATGGCACTTGGAGAGCTGAAAATAAAACAGTGGACACATATTATATTCAAGGAGTTCCGCATAAGTATTTTGCTGGCGATGGTTATAGGGACGATTACATTTGGTAAGGTTCTTTTTCTTTCATGGAATGTGGATCTGCCGGGGGAACTTACACTTACATATATTGGACTGGGGATCGCATTTGCCCTTAGTCTTCAGGTGATTTCAGCAACACTTATTGGAGCAGGTTTACCGCTGATAGTGAAAAAGTTCGGTGGCGACCCCGCTGTTGCAGCAAGTCCCGCTATCACAACTTTGGTCGATGTAACCGGACTGTTGATATATTTCGGAGTGGCTACTTTACTCTTCTTCTGATATCATAACGGGAGTATTCAGAAAAGAGCCCTTGCAAAATAGTAGGTAATGAGAAGTGATACGGCCAGCTTCAGTCCGATACCGAGAAAAAATCCTGTAAAAGAACCTGTGCCGGCTTTCAGTGCTTTCCTGCTGCCGGCTCCGTTCAGCAGCTCTCCTGCTACTGCACCTGCAAAGGGACCTATAATGATCCCGAAAGGAGGGAAAAGGATTAGTCCGGCCATCATTCCTATAGCAGCCCCCCACACCCCTTTTTTGGATCCTCCGAACCGCTTTGTAGTCCAAACGGGTGCTGCATAGTCAAGCAGGGTTGCAACAATTGCCAGGAGAGCCAGAATAACCAGGAGTCTTGTTTCAAAAGCGGCATATTTTGAGAAATGAAGTGTCCATATCCCGAAAAAGCTGAGGGGCGGACCCGGTATAACTGGAAGTATGCACCCGGCAAGCCCGGTCAGTATAAGGGCAAAGGAAACTATCAGTAGTGCAATGTCCATCACTGCAATTTATCAATAAAAGATCTTTTTCGACGTTTCCCCCTTTTTTCTTTTAGATTTTTCAGGGTATGAGCGCATCCGGGACAGGAATCGCATAAAGCATCATCCCGGCTGTTTTCACTCCCGGAAAGGAATTGTTTTATTACCTGCCAGGCAATATATCCTGCTGCAGAAAAAACAATAATATATGTAAGTATATCCTGCATAATTTAATCATTTATTAGTATCAGGTAATAAGGCTCCCCACCCTGTAAACCAAGAAGGCCATCATCCAGGCCAGCGCAGTTGTATAAAATATGGTGAATACTCCCCATTTCCAGCTCCCCGATTCGTGTTTAATGGCAGCAATAACAGCTATACAGGGGAAGTAGAGTAAAATGAACACCAGGAATGCGTAAGCTACTGCCGGTGTAAAAACCGGTGAACCGTCACTTCTGGTTTGTAATCTTAATGTCTCGCTCAGGGTTTCAGTCGGAAGAGACGCTTCGGGATTGACCTGGTACAGCACACCCATTGTGCTGACAACAATCTCTTTAGCTACAAGTCCTGATATCAGACTCACACCCATTTTCCAATCGAATCCCAGCGGCCTGATAGCCGGCTCAATAAATTGTCCTATTTGGCTGATGTAAGATCCCGTATGTTTTTCGTTGAGCTTTTCTGTTTCAATTTCAGCTATTCTTTTCTCTCTCTCGATCATTATCCGGGCGGAATCCTGTTTGTTAACGGCAAGCCTTTCTTCGGTATCTTTGCCAATCTGTGCGATCATGGCTTCATAATCGGTTTCAGTCTGACGGTTAGCAGGGTAGTGCCCAAGTGCCCATATTATTATTGAACCTACCAGTATAACCCCCCCCATTTTCTTAAGGTACTGGGAACCCTTGTGCCACATGTGCCTGGCTGTGGTTTTAAGGAGGGGGACACGGTAGGGCGGAAGTTCCATTACAAACGGCACATCTTCTTTTTTGAAAAAGAACTTTTTTGCAACAAGTGCCACCAGAACCGCGACAATTATTCCCAGTAAATAGAGGCTGAAAAGAACCGTTCCCGGATTATTCGGGAAAAAGGCCCCGATGATCAGGATGTACACCGGTAGTCTGGCACTGCATGACATAAAAGGGTTGATAAGCATAGTAACCAGACGGTTGTTGCGGTTCTCAATTGTCCTTGTAGCCATAATAGCAGGAACGTTGCAACCAAACCCCATTATCATGGGGATGAAGGATTTCCCGTGCAGCCCTATCTTGTGCATTATCTTGTCCATTATAAAGGCAGCACGTGCCATATACCCCGTATCTTCCATCAGTGAAATGAAAAAGAAAAGGATCAGTATGTTGGGTAGGAATACTATCACTCCGCCTACCCCTCCAATGATCCCGTTTATCAACAGGTCTTTGAGTGTTCCGTCATGCATGTGTTCCTGCAGAAACGAACCGGTGTACCCTACTAAGCTTTCTATCCAGTGCATCGGGTATTCTCCAATTGTAAAGGTCGCCTGGAACATAAACCACATGAAAAGGATAAATATCGGGAAGCCGTATATTTCATGTGTTATGAATGCATCTATCAGCTCGGTTTTTTTGCGCCCCGTCTGCTTTCCGCTTTTGAAAGTTTCCCTGAGCGCGCCTGAAATAAAACCGTACCTGGAATCGGTTATCAGCGTTTCACTGTCGTCTTTCAGAATTTTTTCCAGCCGCGTGACCTCTCTGTCTGCTGTCTCAAATATCTCCCCGGAATTACTAAGCGGTGATATTACATTCCTTGCGTGTTCATCCTTTTCAAGCAGCTTTATTGCAAGGAAACGCGAGGAGATTTTGTCAGTCAGGTGAAAGTTTTCCCTGATCTTGATCTTTCCGGTTATCTTTCCAAGAGATGTCTCTATTTCCGGTCCGTAATTTATATGGATATGACGCATATCAGATTCCCTGTCCTCGTACATAGCTATCACCTTCCTGAAAAGGTCCTTTATCCCGATATTCTTTTTTGCGATTGTCGGAACGAACGGTATCCCCAGCATTTTGCCCAGTGCAACGTGGTCAAACTCATCTCCGTTTTCCAGCATTTCATCGTACATGTTCAGGGCTGCGACCACTTTTATATCCATGTCTATCAACTGTGTGGTGAGATAAAGGTTGCGTTCCAGGTTTGATGCGTCAACCACATTTATTACCACATCCGGCATTTTTTGGTTAATGTGGTCTCTCACGAACAGTTCTTCAGGTGAATAGTGTGACAGGGAGTAAGTTCCAGGCAGGTCGTAAACATTAAAGGTGTAACCGTCCATCTTCAGCCTGCCGTGTTTTGAATCTATTGTAACGCCACCGTAGTTGCCCACTCTTTCCCTTGACCTGGTGGCAGAATTGAACATCGTTGTTTTCCCGGAATTTGGATTTCCAACCATCGCTACATTTATAACCTTGCCCTTTTTATCAGCCCTCTTCTTGAGGAACTCTTCTGTCAGAATACCGCTGAAATTTCCCCCCGCCTCTTCCTTTACCTCATTAGGAGTGATAACTTCGATCAGCGCAGCCTCGCTTCTCCTCAGGGAAATTTCATATCCCATTATACTGTACTCAACGGGATCTCTTAAGGGAGCTTTTTTTATCACTTTTACGGTTTTCCCTTTTACGAAACCCATTTCGGTGATTCTTTTCCTGAATGCACCGCGCCCCCTGATCTTGGTTATTATTCCACTTTCATTGTTTGACAGTTCATCAAGGGTCATAACAGTATCTCATTAAAAACATGTAAAATTTTATGAATGCAAACTTAATCCTAATTAATATAGCAGCCAATACCTAAAAGTGGGTATTTTGGCTTGTCAGAAAATCCGTATGCTGCTTCAAAACAAGTTTATCGGTAAAAACCAGGTGTTTATATCAACGCACCCTGGCGGAAAAGGACTGAAGATCAGATACAGGGAATTACTCAGGGATACTGTCAGGGAGGTTAACCTGCCTGGGGGCTTTGCAGATCAGAATTTTATTGTAAAAAATGTGAAAAATGTTAGAGACAGGGAGACAAAGGGATTTTTCAATAAGGAAAACATAAAAGATGCAGACGGCAATTAACACCGGCACACTGAATTGAACAAATAAGGGACTGGCCTGCAGGCCAGTCCCTTATTTGTTTATTGGTCATCCTTTTTTTCAAGGTCATCAAAATTCACATCGGTGAATCCGTCATTGAGCCCTTCACTCTTATTTTCTTCGTTTTTGTTTTCGAGAGGTTGCGCATTATTGATAAATGATACCACCTCGGTGAAGCCGCCATTGAACTTTTCAAAATCCTCCTTATAAAGGAAGATCTTGTGCTTTTCAAAATATTGCTTCCCTTCCTTGTTGAACCTTTTCTTACTTTCGGTGATAGTCAGATAGTAATCGTTGTTCCTTGTGGACTTTACATCGAAAAAATAAGTCCTCTTTCCTGCCCTGATCGTCTGTGAGAAAATTTCCTGTCTTTCGTTGTTGTTATTCTCTCCTCCGGCTTTTTTTTCATTCTCTTCCATCATCCTGATTTTTTTTGGTTTTAAAAATACATTTCAAAAATAACAAAAAAAATATTCAACACTTTATGTTATCCTTTTTTTTAACAAAATAAGCATTTTTAATAAATACTGTCAACCTAACGGTAATTTTATGAAAAAATTGAAGTCAGGTTATTTAAAAATGATTACTTTTGCTTTTCTTTTATAAGAATAATCAACAGTTCTTTTAAAACATGATCAGCAGAAGGCTACTTAGAATAAAGATTTTACAGATTTTATACGCGTATTTCAAGACAGAGAATGCTGCTGCAGGGAAAATGGAAAAGGATCTCTTTTTCAGCATCCAAAAAACACATGAGTTGTATATTTCAGTATTTGCTCTGCTTGATGAGATAGTCAGATACGCCCACCGCCGGATAGATCTTGGAAGAAATAAAATGTCACCTGCTCCTGAAGACCTTAACCCAAACACAAAGTTCATAGATAATGTTGTCCTGAAAAGGTTGTCGGCCAACCCTTCTTTTACAAGCTGTGTAAGTGAGTATAAAGTAAACTGGGCGGTTTATCCCGAACTGGTAAGGAAACTGTACAGGGAGATAACGGAATCGGGCTTTTATTCGGAATATATGGAAAAGGATGAAACCAGCGTTAAGGATGATCTTAAGCTGGTTAACAGTATCCTTTACCGTGTAATACTGAATTCCGAAATGCTCGATTCACTGCTTGAGGAGCGTTCGATTTTCTGGAACAATGAACTGGATTTTGTTATAAGGCAGGTTGAACGTACACTGAAAAAGATTTCGGATGAAACCTTAGACGATACGGAGCTGCTTGCACTTTACAAGGATGAAGAAGACAGGGATTTTGTTAAAAGGCTGTTCCGGCATGTAATAGCCAATAACAGGGAATACAGGGAGCTGATCGAAAGATTCACGAGCAACTGGGATGTTGACCGGATTGCATTCATGGATATTCTTTTGATGCAGCAGGCAATTGCAGAGATTATTGAGTTTGAGAACATTCCCACCCGTGTATCATTTAATGAATATATAGAATTATCAAAATTTTTCAGTACCCTTAAAAGCGGTAATTTTATCAACGGCGTACTTGATAAGATCATTAACAAACTAAAGGAGGAAAAAAGGATAGTTAAAAGCGGAAGGGGACTTATAGGCGAAGACTGAAACATGTTGCCTGTGAGCTGATTTAGTATGTTCCCCGCAATTAGCTGCATATTTGCTCTTATGTTAAAAATATTATTACTTTGCAGGGTCAAGGCGGTTTTCTCTTTTTCCTTCCGGAATGTGATGAGGCCGGTTTGCCGCGAAAGTTGAAATTATCCATAATTAAAGTTAAAATTTAAATAGTGACGAGATGATGAATTTGATGTTTGTTTTGCTGATGCAGCCCCAGGAAGGCCAGAACCCACTGGTTTCATTCCTGCCTCTTTTGCTTATAATACTGGTGTTTTATCTTTTTATGATAAGGCCTCAAATGAAAAGGCAGAAGGAGCTGCGGGAATACCGCAGTCAGCTAAGAAAAGGAGACCGAATTATTACTACAGGCGGTATTTACGGGAAAGTTAACGATATTTCCGATAATGTTGTCACCATTGAGGTAGAGGACCAGGTGAAGATGAAGGTTGACAAGAGCGCCATTTTGAAAGATCCTACAGATCTTTCCGCACAGCAGCGCTAATATTTAGAATTCAAGGGTTCAGGGTGGCATTGTGTGCTTTGGATCCTTTTAATGCCAATACTAACAGGATTGGATACAGGATTGATAAGGCCTTTTACAAAGCTTGCCAGGAGGGATAAAGACCGGTTTAACAAGAAGCTGCTGATTTTCGTTTTTTTCCTTCTTTTATCCGCTGTTTTCTGGTTCCTCAGCATGCTGAACAGGGAGTACACTACCGATCTCAGTTACCCGGTAAGGTATACCAACTTCCCGGATGACAAGGTTCTGGTGGGTGAACTTCCGGCGTCCCTTACCCTCAATGTAAGCGGATATGGCTATACTCTTTTGAAATACAGGCTTAGCAGGCAACTTTTGCCGATAATATTTGATGTAAACTCATTCTCTCTCAACCGTGTGTCTGATGAAAGTGACAGTTTTTTTATTCTGAGCAGTGTAGCAAAAAACAAAATTTCGGACCAGCTGGGGGGTGATTTAGAAATAAACGAGATAACACCAGACACACTTTTTTTCGAATTTTCAGAGGTTATTTCCCGAAATGTGCCGGTTGAGCCACATCTTACTCTTGAGTTCAGAAAGCAATACATGCAGAGCGGACAGGTTCAGGTCTACCCCGATACAGTTACCGTATCGGGACCTGAATCGGTTATTGACACACTGGAACGGGTATTTACCCAGGAGGTTATCAGGAGACAGGTTGACCGTACTTTAGAGGTTGATATTCCTTTGCTTGAAAAAGAATATTTAAGGTTTTCTGAACAGAAGGTGAGGGTTACCTTTCCTGTGGAGCAGTTTACCGAGGCTTCTATAAATGTACAGATAGAGACCGTAAATGTTCCCGAAGGATTTGTTCTGAAAATATTTCCTTCTGAAGCACGAGTTTCTTACCTTGTTCCCCTCAGCTATTATGAGAAAGTCCGGCAGCAGCAGTTCTACGCTTTCGTAGACTATGAAATGCTGATGAACGAAGAACTGAGAAGGTTGCCAGTGACCATGTCAAGATATCCCGAATTTATCAGGGGCATGAGATTCACCCCGCAAACAGTTGATTTTATTATAGAAAAATGATGCTTAAGGTTGGTCTTACGGGCGGCATAGGAAGCGGTAAGTCAATTATTTCCCGGGTTTTCGGGATCCTGGGTGCTCCGGTTTTCAATGCCGATTTTGAGGCGAAAATGTTAATGGAGAGTGAACCCGGTGTGAGGGAAAAAATCAGGCTGGAGTTTGGGCAAGATATTTACACTTCCGGGAGGCTTGATCGCAAAAGACTGGCGTCACTTGTTTTTGGGAACCAGGATTTGCTCGCCAAACTGAACGGTATTGTACATCCTGCAGTAGGCGAACTTTTCAGAAAATGGGTTAAATCAAAGGAAGGGGTTCCGTATATCATTAAAGAAGCTGCAATACTTTTTGAAAGTGGCGGATACAGGGAACTCGACCATGTTGTTCTTGTCTCCGCACCGCCCGGCCTGAGAATAAGTCGCGTAATGGAGCGTGATGGTGTTGACCGTGAAAGTGTTGAGCAGCGTATGGCAAACCAGTGGCCGGATGAAAGGAAGAGAGAACTGGCAGATACCATATTGGTAAATGACGGCAATAATCCGGTTTTACAAACTCTGCTTAAGCTTGATGCAAAGTTCCGGAAAGGTGATGCATGAATTAATTACAAATGAAAAGGTGTATATAAATCAGAAGAGATTTTAACAGGAATTGTCCGTTCTCATATTTTCAATATCTTCACAAAACAGAATGAAGATATTGTTATGGTAAGTTCAATCAGAACAATTAATTAATATAA
>SLCF01000153.1 GCA_007125955.1 Bacteroidales bacterium
TTGTGGGCTGTACTGGACTCGAACCAGTGACTTCCACCCTGTCAAGGTGACACTCTGAACCAACTGAGTTAACAGCCCGTATTAAGAATAACCGGATTACAAATCCGGAAATTTCAATCCAACTGCAAATATACATTAAATTTCTTCTGCGTAAAATTGCACACATACGCATGAAAAATTGACGAAGTCAACATACACACTGACGGATGAAAAAACAACCCCCATAGCTGCAGTAGTTATGGGGGTTATGTCTGCATAAAACTTTATCTGGCGGGGTTGGCAAAATTTTTAATTGAAGCCTGCCCTCATTTATTCATTATCTTCATCTTCTTCACAGGGATGTCCGCCGCCCTGTTCCACATGACCTTTCTCAATCTCCTCACTTGAAGCATCCCTTATTTCCTCGACTTTCCCCTTGAAGATCAAAGTTTCGCCTGCAAGCGGGTGGTTGAAATCCATTTTAACCGACTCATCGGCAACTTCCAGTACCACACCGTTAAGTTTATTTCCCGAGCTGTCCTGCATGGGGATATTATTTCCAACCTTTAACAGGTTGTCGTCAATTTTTCCGTCAATCTCGAAAATATTCTTTGGCAAATCAACAATAGCTTCCTCGGATGCTTCTCCGTAGGCTTGTTCCGGGTCAAGCTTAAATTCAAAAGAATCGCCCTCCTTCAACCCGTTTATGTTTGCCTCAAAATCCGGTATAAGGTTGCCATGTCCGAAAAGAAAAGTCAGGGGAGAATTTTCTTCTACTTTCTCAACAACTTCGCTTTCCTCGTCGTTAACTCTCAACTCGTAAGTTAGTGATACTACCTTATTTTCTTCAATATTCATCATAAAAATGTTTTAATTAAAATTTTGTTGCAAAGTAACTGTTATTATAAAGAATAACCAAAATATCTCTAATATATTATAGATCTGTTGGTTTAATTTGAAAATCTCCCGGCTAATGTTTTGGGTGGATAGTGGTGGAGGTAGATTTGTCAAAGAATACAGGTGTTTTTAAATTTAAAATACAAGGTTGAAAACGGTTTTTTTACCGGTTCCTGATTGGATTGTTATTGTTCCCCCGTGCTGATTCATAATCTGCCTTGAAAGGCTGAGGCCTATGCCGCTGCCTTTTTCTTTGGTTGTAAAAAAAGGTATAAATATTTTCTCATGCATTTCCGGAGGTATTCCCGCCCCGTTGTCGCTCACACTTATTATGCACCGGCCGTTGTGTCCGGAGTAGGATTTTATTTCTATTCTTTTTTTATCCTTGCCTTCAAGTGCTTCTGCAGCATTGTTTAAAAGGTTAATCAAAACCTGCATGATCATGTTCCTGTCGGCCGATAAGCTTAAGTTTTTCGGGTAGACTGCGGTTTCCAGTACAATGTTGTTTGATCTGATGGTATCCTGAATTAGAAATTTCAGCTCTTCAAACAACTCTTCGATGATAAACTCCTCAAAGTTGGGTTCGGGCAGAACTGTAAGACTCCTGAAATTGCTTACAAATTCCTTCAATCCTACACTCTTCTCTTTTACAATCTCCATACCCTTAATGGTATCGGATATTATCCCTTCATTGAGTTCAGGTGGATTTTTCGGCTTACCGGTATTTTCGTCCGAGAGCAGTCCGGAAATTGTATCAATAGATGAAATTACAGGTCCGACAGAGTTCATTATTTCATGGGTCAGAATACGTATCAGATTACGCCAGGATTCAGTCTCCTTTTCTTCCATTTCTCTTCTGATGTTTTGCAACGAAACAAGTTTTATAAGGCGGTCCCTGAATTTTATTTCGCTTGTTCTCAGAGAAAGAGGTACAAGCTCATTATTGGATTCTAATTTTATCACTTTCTGTTCGGCAGGCCTTGCATTTCTTATATGAGCTGCAATTTCCCGGTTTTTCTTCTCAATATCGTTTATTGATGAAGGGGAGATTATACCGGTTATATCTGCTGCAGCACGGTTAAACAGCTCTACTTTCCCTTTGCCGTCAATTGCTATTAGTCCCACATTGGCATGATCCGTAACTGCCCTGAGGTATTGACTTTTTTCAGCTTCGGCTGACCTGGCTTCTTTAACCTGCTCACATATTTTTGAAAGGCTGCTGTTTATCATGTCAATAGAGTGTGAACGGTTTTTACCCTTGTAGGCGAGCATCATATCTTCCATTTCCAGGGATTCAAAAAACCCGGCCAGGGTTAGATTGGTGTGGTTAACGACCCGTATCAGCAGCCAGACCTGCAAGGCAAGCAAGGCAACCAGGTTTAAAAAGATAAGGGCATCAAAATATGCAGTCACTACAAAAGCTATGGCAATGCTATTAGCTAAAATAAGTGCAATGCGTTTCAGTAATTGAAAATAAAAATGCTTCAGTATCATAATAAATTGTTTTTCGCAGGGGAATGCTTATGTTTTATTATTGTTCTGAACTAAAGATCGTATTTTTTTATTTTTCTGTAGAGTCTTTGTCTTGGTATTTGTAGCTGTCTGGCTGCTTCGGTGATATTGCCCCCGCTTTTATTCAAAGCATTAATTATTACCGTTTTTTGGGCTTCTTCAAGGCTTGCCGTTTGAAAATCCTGAACAGGGGCAGCCGGGAAGGTGTCAATTGAGAGGTCCTCCGGGGTTATAATATCAGAGCTGCAAAGTATTACCGCTCTTTCAACTGCATGTTTGAGTTCCCTTACATTGCCCGGCCAGTGATAGCTTTGCAGGCTTTCATATGCAGCCCTGCCTGTTTTAATGTTGTATTTCCCGTATTTTTCACTGAAATGCCTGAGAAATGATTCGGCCAGCAGTGGGATATCCTCTTTCCTCTCCCTTAACGGGGGAAGAGTAATTTCCACCGTGTTGATCCTGTAATAAAGGTCTTCACGGAATACACCTTTCTCAACCATATTTTTAAGGTTTTTGTTTGAAGCAGAGATAAGTCTTATATCAACCGGTATTTCGCGGTTTGATCCAACAGGAGTGATGCTTTTTCTTTCCAGTGCTGACAACAGCTTGGCCTGTGAAGAGAGGGAAGCGTTGCTTATTTCATCAAGGAAGCAGGTACCGCCGGAAGCGCTTTCAAGCCTTCCTGTGCGGTCTTCACCTGCATCGGTGAAAGCCCCCTTTGCATGACCAAACAATTCACTTTCAAAAAGGGTTTCAGTAATACTGCCCAGGTCAACCGGCATAAAAATTTCACCCGCCCTTTTTGACAACCTGTGAATCTCCCTTGCTATTAACTCCTTTCCGGTGCCGTTTTCACCGGTAATGAGTACGTTGGCATCGGTGCCCGCAACTTTTGATGCGGTTTTATAAATTTTGTTCATTGAAGGACTTGTTCCGCGGAATATCCTGAATTGCCTGTCGGTATCTGAGATGATGAGCTGTTTTTGATTTTTGAGCCTTGATACCTCCTTGTGCGAATGCCTTAGTTGCATAGCAGCATTAATTGTTGCATAAAGTTTTTGGTTGTCCCACGGCTTGACAATAAAATCAAAAGCACCTTCTTTCATTGCCTTTACAGCCAGTTCAATATCCCCGTAAGCGGTTATCATCACCACCACTACTGACGAATCCCGGGAGGCTATCCTCTTAAGCCAGTAGATGCCTTCATTACCTGTAATCACCCCGGCAGAGAAGTTCATGTCAAGAAGCACAACATCCACTTCTTCATCACGTATCAGGGCAGGAATCCGGTTCGGATCTGTGATTGTGAGAACCTTTTCAAAACGTTGCTTCAGGAAAAGCCGGACAGACTCTAATACACCTTTATTGTCGTCTACTATCAGTATTGTACCCCTTTTTTTGCTCATGGTAAAACAGTTTTTTATATGCTCCAATGCCAGCTAAAAACAAACTTAAGAAATTGTAATAAAATATACCAATAATTGTACTGTTATGTGACATACATAATCTCATTTTTTGCTCAGTTTCCAGACGAACAGCATATTATGTTTATGGCACCTTTTTTGGATAAATTTTATACCGATTATAGCTATGCCAGTAACAGATTTATATAAAATTGATATATTGTAAATAATGAAAATGATCTTTTACAATTTAAAGATAGCCCTGCGGAGCATTCTGCGGCGCAAGCTCAATACTTTCATTATAGTGTTCAGTCTGACGGTCGGACTGGCCGGTATTACCATTATCTCCGCATTCGTTTATTACGAGTTGTCGGCTGACAGCTATCACCCCCACAGTGACAGGATTTACAGATTGCTTACCGACGATCCTTTCAAGAGGTTTGAAAGCGGCATATCGGTTATCAGGGGCCGCACTCCCCCGAAAATGAAGGAGATCTATCCTGAAGTGGAAGATTACTGCATGTTTAGAACTGAAAACGTACCCAGGATAAATACCGGCACCGAAGCTTTTTTTGGAGAATTTGAGGTATATGAAGCAACGCCCTCCTTCTTTGAATTTTTCTCATTTCCCTTTATTGACGGCTCGCCTGAATATGCGCTTGATGATCCCGGTACTGTAGTTATTACAAATGACCTGGCAATGAGGGTTTTCGGATCCACGCAGGTTGCGGGCAGGGATATTGAGCTGGAGTATGCAGGTTTCATGTCCGGCGATACAAGTATAACCTATATTGTAAGCGGTGTTGTTGGAAGAGAAATTTATGCATCCCATCTCAACTTTGATATAATAACAAGAATGGACGACATACCGCATCAGCTGACAGCTTACCTTAAGCTTACCGGGGATGCCGATCCTGTTCTCCTGGAGCAGAAATTCTCCGATAACCGTAAGGAACTTGTCAGTTTAGCCGGAGAAGACGGCATTCATTACCTTCAGCCCCTGCAGGAGATCTATTTTGACACGACACGAAAAGGCGGATTTGACTCTGGCAGGAGGGACAAAACTTTCGTTTATGTTTTTTTCATATCCGCCATCCTGATCCTTTCTATTGCAACATTCAATTTTTTCAATCTATTACGCTCAAATTTTGCCGAAAGGACAAGGGAGATGGTGATGAGACAGATACACGGAAGCTCACCGGGACAGGCAGCACATGTCTTTGTTGCTGAAGCATTCATTTTACTGGTGGTTTCTTTCTACCTTGCTGTAAACGTGGTAAGATTCCTGCTGCCATGGTTCAACTCGGTTACGGCAAGTAATATTCCACTTGAGCTGCTTTTTTCATGGGAGCTCTCATTAATTTACATCTCAATTGTTGCCTTGTTGATACTTATCTCATGGTGGTTCCTTTCAAGGCTCGCCGGCAGTGCCACATCCGTGAGATATATTTGGAACACCCTGCCCGTAAAAAGTGGTGCACCCCATATGAAATGGGTAACAGTTATCCAGTTTTTTGTTTCATCCCTGCTCATAATACTTTCGGCAGTTGTAATATTGCAGGTAAATTATATCAAAACCCGTGACATCGGGTTCAGCAGGGATATTGTTGAGATAAAGATGCCCCGGCCATTGAGGGAGAGGGCTGTGACTTTAAGGGATGAGCTTCTCAAGAACCCTTCTGTAAACATGGCATCGGTAACAACCGGCTCGCCGCTGAATCCAATGTGGATTATTCAGTATCAATATGAAACCGGGAATGATACAGTTTCATATGAAGTTAACATCTTTAACGGTGACCATCAATATGGAAACATACTTGATATGAACTTGCTGGAGGGAAGGTTTTTCCGGATAGGGGAAGCAGGTGAAAACAGATGCGTAGTAAACCTCTCTCTTGTCAGGAAACTGGAACTTGATGATCCTGTTGGCAGATTTCTTCCGGGAGACTCGGCAAGGACAATTATTGGTGTTGTGGACGATTTTCATTTTGCCTCCCTTGAAGAAAGGGTTTCCCCGGCTTTAATAGTCTATTCGGAATCGGGCTCCAATATACTGGTGGAATTTGATGAGCGTCGTTATGCCGAAGGCATGGAGTTTATGAGGCGTACCTGGGAAAATTTTGCCGAAGAGTACCCTCTCCATTACGAGTCGCTCGATGAGCGTTTTGAATCGATGCACAGGGAGTTTACCCGTCAGATGGAGATAATTCTTTTCTTTGCCTTTATAAGTGTGGTTATTACACTCTCCGGACTGTATGCCTATACTTCCAATTCAGTAAAAAAACGAACCAGGGAGACCGGCATAAGGAAGGTGTTCGGGGCAACAGCCGGGAATATTCTCTCCATGATGATATGGGATTACTCCCGGTCGGTGATTGTCGGATTCATTGTTGCATCTGTTCCGGCATTTTACCTGGCAAGGTCGTGGCTCGGCAATTTCGCCTATTCCATTGATTTAACGTTGGAAATATTCCTGGCCGGAGGAGCGATCAGTCTGGTTGTAGCCCTTGCAACCGTTATGTGGCAAAGCCTTAGTGCAGCCCGGAAAAATCCTGCCGATTCACTGAGGCATGAATAGCTAATTTTGGCCACGTTTAAACAGCTTACGGAGTCTCATCAAACAAATTTGTCTGACCTCTATCTTATGATCTTTATAACCGGCATATACTTTACTGGAAGGTCTTTTTGAATACGGACAACATTCCAGAGGGTCATAATAATATTGTATAAGTAGTAAAGCCCGGAGGATAAAAAAACAAAAATTATACTCAATCCTATCGACATGCTTGTCTTTACCACAAATGCCATGATCCCCGAAACAATGAATATTAAAATGATGATTATTATTAAGGTTATCTGAAAATTCATGATCATTATCCCGTATTCTTCCAGCTTTTCCACCTTATCCTTTTTTAATATCCAGAATACCAGCGGGGCAAGTACGCCAAACAGCGGATTGATAATAAATGAAAGTGCCGAAACATTCATTAATGTGAGATATCCTTTATCAGACTCTTTTTCAAAGCCAGACTTTTCGTCAGGCTTTACTTCGAGAGCTTCACTTATCTTTGACAATGTTTCATCATCAGGCATTATTTCACCGGTTTCAATTTTTTGTATCGTTCTTAAAGGCAGTCCGGTTTTTTCAGCCAGCAATTCCTGCGAAAAACCCCTCGAAATTCTGATATTCTTTACTTTTCCGGCCGGGATAATTATTTTCATTTGTTTTTTTTATAAAAATACAATCTTTTCCCTTTTCTTCAACTGCTTTTGGCCGGCATTTTATAACACTATTAGTATCTTATAAATAATTTAATAACGGAAAAAAGCGATTTTATTTGCAAACCGATATAAAAAAGTGTTAATTTGCAGATTATTGTTTAATTTTAATTTATTAGTAAGATGGAAGGAAAAGTAAAATGGTTTGATTCAGCCAAAGGATTTGGATTCATTGAAACCGAAGAAGGGAACGATGTATTTGTTCACTATACCGGTATTGCAAACGAAGGCTTCAGAACACTGGAGGAAGGTCAGGAAGTAACATTTGAAGTTGTTGAAGGGCAAAGAGGCCCCCAGGCAACTGATGTAAAACCTGTTTAATGCAATAGAAAATAATTGACAGATCGTCATTATATTGAATTGAAGAAGAGCTCCGGGATTCCCGGAGCTTTTTTTTTCTGACCCTTTGCCAACTTTTTTCTGTTTAATTTGTATATTATATTTGCCTCATTTTATTATACTGAATAGACCATTCATCAATGAAACTTCATTCTTTCAACATAACAAATTTTAAAATTGACGGAGGTGCCATGTTTGGAGTGGTACCCAAAGTCTTGTGGCAGAAACGTTATCCGGCTGATGAAAACAATCTTTGTAACTGGGCATTGAGAAGCCTCATAGTCGATACAGGCGAACGTGTCATTCTTGTCGACAACGGGTTCGGCAACAAACAGAGTGAGAAATTTATGGGACACTTTCATCTTAATGATTATAAGGGCATTGAAGAAGGGCTTGCTGAATGCGGATACAAACCGGAAGATATAACTGATATGGTTATAACCCACCTTCATACTGATCACTGCGGGGGCGGGGTTAAAAAAGCACTGAACGGTGACGGTTATGAAATGACCTTCCCGAATGCACGTTACATTGTAAGTAAAGACCAGTGGGAGTGGGCTGTTAATCCCAATAACAGGGAGAAAGACACATATTTGCCTGAAAACCTGCACCCGATGAAAGAAAGCGGCCAGCTTCAACTCATTGAGGGTGATACTGAAATTTATCCCGGTTTTTCATTAAGATTATTCAACGGCCATACGCGCGGACAGATAATACCTTTCATCGGTTACAAAGGGAAAACTCTCGTATTTGCTGCCGATTTGTTTCCTTCAACAGTCCATATCCCGCTGCCTTACATTATGAGCTACGATGTGATGCCCCTGGAAACGCTAAAGGAAAAGGAAGAAGTGCTGAAAGAAGCACTGGATAACGATTATGCACTCTTTTTCCAGCATGATTATTATAACGAGTGCTGTAAACTCCAGGATACACCCAAAGGAATTAGGGCAGGTGAAACATTCACACTGAAAGAATGGGCAGGAATAACTGAATCAGGTTTCTGAAGAAAAAAAGAAAAAGCAGGAGTGAGATTGACGAATCAATCATTACAATAACCTTTTTTGACATAGCTTTTCTGTACAGGGTAAGAGTAGAAAAGCCCCGCATAAAAAACTGAATTAAGAAAAAAGAAAACAGGGGAATAGTATTTATATTGCTTGCCCTTGCTTCCGCAAAATTTCCCCTTACCATATGAGAAAA
>SLCF01000110.1 GCA_007125955.1 Bacteroidales bacterium
GCACTGGGAGTCGCATGCAAGCATCTCAAGGGACGGGAAAACCCTCTATTTTACCAGCAACCGGCCGGGCGGTCACGGAGGTCTTGACATATACAAATCCCATAGGGATGAGAACGGGGAGTGGGGAAGGGCAGTGAACCTGGGCAGGCCTGTTAACACCCCATACAACGAAGAGACCCCCTTTATCACAGAAGACGGCAATACTCTTTATTTCAGCTCACACGGACATTTCAACATCGGCGGCTACAATATATTCTATTCCGTCAGGCTGGATGACAATGAATGGTCTGTTCCCCTCAGCGCAGGTTACGGTATTAATACCCCGGAGGACGATATTTTTTTCCAGCCTGTTCAAAACGGAAAATACGCCTACATGTCGAGGGTTAATTATGAACTTGACGGAACACCTCCTGACATATTCCATTATGAAATCTTTTCCGAGACACACCCCCGCAAATTCAGTCTCAGCGGAGTAATGAGCCTTACAGGAGATTTGTCTGTTACAAGCATGGCACGGGTTCATGTTATTGATGCAAAAACGGGCGACACTGTTATGACAACCACTCCCCTGGCCACTGGCAAATGGGAAATGGAGGTTGAGCCGGGAGAATATAAAATTGTTTTTGAAGACCGCGATTACAGGGCGCAGGCCAGGAGGCTCATACTGCGGGAAGATCAGGAGGAATCGGAGATTATAATCGGGTCATTCCTTGTAAGGGAGTACGAGCTTCCGGATTATCTCCTAAGCCACACGGATACACCTGAAATTGAATATGAAATAAATATCCCGGAAAAACCTGAAACTGAAAGGCCCCGCATTCCTTTTGCAGCTGATGAACCCGTTTCAACAGATACAACTCAACCTGAAAGGCCGGAAAGAACACCCGTTATTCCGGAAGACACAACTGCTAAAGAGGAAAAGACTCCATCTCCGGAAGATGAAAAAAGGGAAACGGGAGTAGATTCAGACTCCACAGGCAAAGGGAAAAACTACATTATCTTTTTGCTTCTGATTCTGGTCCTTGTTCTTGCTTATATTCTGAAAAACCGCTTTTACCGACGTTCGCGGAGGTAGAAGAATAATTTTCCATTTACCTGTGTATGATTTCCTCATAAAATATTTAATTTATAGTTATTATTGTATAATTTTATATCAACTTACAGGCAGTTTAGCCGGTTTTACTACAATAAAAAAGCAGGCTGATGCAAAAAAGTGTTTTTTTTGTATTAATTACTTTTTTTCTATTGAACAATATGTTCAGCCAGGAAATTATTGATCGCCGGGAAACTTTTTTTGATGCCCAGTATTTTCTCTCTTATGAAGATTACCCTGAAGCTCTTTATCACTTTCTAAAACTTCACAATTTTGAGCCCTTTGATGCAAGTGTAAACTACAAGATCGGGAAGTGTTACCTCAACATAATCGGCAGCAAAACCAAAGCGATTCCTTATCTTGAAAATGCTGTCAACAACACCACCAGGTGGTACTGGAGCAATGCATATGTCCAGCGCAGTGCTCCTTACGAAGCATTCCTCAAGCTTGGCAGGGCATACCGCATCAACAACGAACTTGACAAAGCTGAAGATATGTTCAGCCACTACAGGAGTCTCCTAAGGGATAACCAGCATGACAGGATAGGCAGGGCGGAAAGGGAGTTTGACATTTGCAGCACGGCAAGGGAACTGCAGAAAGAGCCTGCTTGTTTCAGGGAGATACACCTCGGGGAAGCAATCAATACCCGCAATAACAATTTTAATCCTGCCGTTTCAGGGGATGAATCGGCGATGGTCTACATGACAAGCCTCCCGTTTTATGACGGGGTCTTCTTTTCAAGGAATGTCGACGGGGAGTGGACACAGGGAGTAAATATTGTAGACCAGATAGGATCGGATGGCGACCACTATGTCACCTCACTCAACTATGACGGTACTGAAATGTATTTTGTTAAAGGCGACAAATACAAGAGCGACATATATGTAAGCCACTATGACCCGGAAAAGGGCTTATGGGGCAAGCTTGAAAAACTGAACCGTAACATCAACACAGATGGCCGGGAATCTCATGCAGGCATTTCAAAGGATGGAAACACCCTTTACTTCACCAGTAACAGGCCGGGAGGTTTTGGCGGCCTGGACATTTACAAGTCAACCCGCATAAAGGGAGGCGACTGGGGGCCGGCAGTAAATCTCGGGCCAAGGATAAATACAAAATATGATGAAAAGTCTCCTTTCATTACGGAAGACGGGGAGACACTTTTTTTCAATTCGTTTGGCCACGACAATCCCGGAGAATTCAGTGTTTTCACCTCAAAGATTTCGGAGGAAGGTGTCTGGGGAGAGGCGGAACCGATGGGTTACCCACTGAACACTACCGACGACAATCTCTTTTTTGTGCCAGTGAGGAACGGAGAGGCCGGTTATATCGCCAGGTTTTACGATACCAATATTGGAGGAAGCGATATATTCAGAATTGAATTCCTTCCTGCCGATATTGAAGAGGAGCCGAAAAAAGAGCCGTTAATGAGCCCCGAAGAAATGGATGAAATCTATGAGGATTTCCGTATCAGGATAATCGACTCCCTTGAAACAGGTGTGATAGGATACATAGCTGAACACCCTGAAGAGGAGAAACCTGAATTGAGGACAACCCCGGAAAATTTTGAGAAATGGTTCGGAGACGGGATGATCAGACTGGAGCACCTTTTCCCCTGCGAAGAGGAAGAAGTTTTCTGTATAAACCTCAGACCGGTATTCTTCGAGTTTGACTGTTATGAACTGACGCCTTACACACTCCTGGAGCTTGAAAGGGTGGTCAGCATAATGAATGAATACCCCGGTCTAGAAATTGAAGTTGTAGGTCATGCATGCGACTACGGAACGGTTGATTTCAACCAGACACTATCGGAGAACAGGGCAAAGTCGGTAGCAGACTACATTGTGTCGAGAGGTATTACAGCCGGTCGGATCACCTGGCGGGGTGAAAGCGAACTTAGCCCTATTGCAAGGAACATCAATCCGGACGGAACCGACAACCATATTGGAAGAATTTACAACAGAAGGGCAGATATAAGGGTAGTTAAAACCGATCAACCCTTCATTGTTACTGAGGATGTGTTTATACCGGAAGGACTGAAATATAAAGAAGAGGATGATGAAAAATCACATTGACTAGTAACTATATATTTTAAAGGCGATTTTAATACAGCAGATTAAATATAACTGACAGTTAAATAAAAAAAATCATATATGAACATTCTCAAGGGAAAATCCATAAGGCTGCGGGCACTTGAACCCGGTGATGTTGACCTGCTGTACGACTGGGAGAACAAATCCGGCATATGGTCAATCAGCAACACTATAGTGCCTTTCTCACGCTTTATACTGGAAAAGTATATTGCTGATTCCCACCTTGACCTTTTCCAGACAAAGCAGTTGAGACTTATGATCGATTTAATGGATTCGGAAAAGGACAAAACAATCGGTGCGATAGACCTGTTTGATTTCGAACCGATGCACAGCCGCGCCGGTATAGGCATCCTCATAAGCAATGAAGAGAACAGGAACAGGGGGTATGCTTCAGAAGCCCTTTCAGTGCTTATCAGCTATGCTTTCAAAATATTGCAGCTTCACCAGCTTTACTGTAATATTGACAGTGAAAATAAGATAAGCATGAAGCTTTTCAAAAAGTTCAACTTTGAGGTTATAGGTGAGAAAAAGGAGTGGATAAAAACACCTGAAGGATGGAAAAGCGAGTATATGCTCCAGCTTATCAACAAGGATCAGCCCTCTTCAACCAAAGGGTAGGACGGTATGCTCTCAAGGAAAGTACAGGTGCCCTTGTCATGGTCGAGCCTGCAACAGTAATGACTGATCCCGTTGGTCACAACAAGGTAAGAAACCTTTATATGTATATTGTAGCGGGCAATCTGTTCGAACGTTTCCCTGGAAACTTTAACTGAAGGGGACTTGCACTCAACTATCAGGGCGGGCCTGCCGCCCCTGCCGAAAACAAGTATATCACAACGCTTTTTGATACCGTGAATTTTCATTGACGGTTCAACTGCAATCAATGAAAGAGGCATCCCTTTTTCTTTGACAAGGTACCTGATAAAATTCTGCCGCACCCACTCTTCGGGGGTAAGGGGAACATACTTCCTTCTCGATTCGTCATAAATCAGTTTTCTGCCCTTCTCAGATTTTATTTTAAAGGAATAAACTGGTAAATTTAACCTTTCCATATCGTTCGTAAATTACCGGCCAATTTAAACAATATTGAATCTTTTTTAAAAACAAGATCATGTCAAATTTGCAATTCCGTGAAATAGCAGATGAACTGAAAAAAAGAAAATTCCGTCCCATCTATTTTCTTTGCGGTGATGAGCCCTATTTCATTGACAGGATAACTGCATACCTGCAGGAAAATGTGCTCTCCGATGCCGAGAAATCCTTCAATCTCACACAATTATATGGCCGTGATACCAATGCCGAAGCAATAATGACCACAGCGAGGAAATTTCCAATGATGGCAGAGTTCCAGGTGGTTATTGTTAAAGAAGCACAATATATCAGCGATTTGGAAAACCTTGCAATCTACGCCGAACACCCTCTAAAATCGACCATACTTGTAATTAACTACAAAAACAAGACACTCGACAAGAGAAGAAAGCTATACAATACTATTCAGCGAAATAACGGAATAGTATTCGAATCAAAGAAACTTTACGAAGCCAAGTTGCCAGGATGGATAACAGGTTATCTTAAGGGAAAGGGGTTTTCAATTGATATGAATGCCTGTATGATGCTGGTTGAATTTCTGGGCAGCGATCTGGGTAAAATTTCCAACGAACTGGAGAAGCTTATTATAACATTGCCCGAAAGGGAAAAGGTAATAACCGGAGCAGATGTGGAAAGAAATATCGGTATAAGCAAGGACTACAACAATTTTGAACTGAACAAGGCACTTGGGTCAAAAGATGTATTGAAGGCAAACCGCATTATCAATTATTTTGGCAAAAACCAGAAAGACCATCATATAACGGTCACATTAAGCATGCTATACTTTCTTTTCAGCAAAACACTCGTATTCCATTTGATTGAAAACAAATCCAGAAAAAACGCAGCGTCAGTGCTTAAAGTAAACCCCTATTTTGTATCTGATTACGAGATGGCGGCCAGAAACTACAGTAAGAGAAAAGTTGTAGATATAATCTCCCTTCTCAGGGAGTACGATCTTAAATCAAAGGGTTTCGGGAATGTGCAGGCCGGTGCCGGGGATCTTCTGAAAGAGCTGGTTTATAAAATACTTCACTGACAAAATTATTAATACTCTGCAAAGGCAAAGTAAAGTTTAACACCCGTTTAAATGACAAAACTGACTCAAGACTGTTTTTACAAATAAATTAGTCCGCTATGAGTATTACATTAGTTATAGTAATCATAACCGCCCTTATTTCAATAGCAGGTTTTTCAACACCACACCTGGCAAGGAAGTTTCAGTTCAATCCTTTTCAGGTTTATCACCGGAGAGGCTGGCACCGTGTTGTAACCCATGCTTTTCTGCACGCTGACTGGACTCATCTCATTATCAACATGATCGTTTTACTCTCTTTCGGCACTGCCGTTGAAAGATATTTTGATGAACTCGAATCAGGGGGAATAATGGGGCACCCCGGATTGAGCTTTGTTATTCTTTATTTTGCTGCAGTAGTTATCTCCACCCTGACAACACTGGTTAAACACAGAAACAATTCATGGTACAACGCAGTAGGAGCTTCGGGAGGGGTTTCTGCTGTTATTTTCACCAGCATTTTCTTTGACCCGTGGCGTAATCTCTATTTTTTCGGAGTCGTGCCAATCCCGGGTATTCTGTTTGGGGCCGGCTACCTTGTTTATTCGCACTATATGAGCAGGAAAGGGGCTGACAACATAAATCATGATGCCCACTTCACGGGCGCCGTATTTGGGCTCCTCTTTCCGCTCTTTATTGATATCGGACTTGTTTCCCATTTTGTGGGAAGGCTGCTGAACTTTTAACAATGGATTGTAAATGGTATATATCACGTCAGTGATGGTTTAATAAACATTGAGCACTAACACGCCCGGGATATAGTTTCAGTTTATTCAATATAAAAAACTGCTGTTATGAACAATACAAAACAGTTTATTTGCCTGAACGGTCAGATGATGCCGGCTGACAATCCTGCAGTAATGCATACCAACAGGGCGTTTTGCTACGGGGATGGGCTGTTTGAAACAATTCACGCAAACGGGACCAGACTTCAGTTTTTCCCGTCACACTATAAAAGGGTAACCGGCCACATGTCACTGCTTAAAATGAAGCCGCCACCCGGCTTCAGCGAAAAAAAAGTTGAAGAACAGATTGTTAGACTCTTAAACAAAAACCGGCTGCTGAAGGGAGCCAGGGTTCGCCTTGCGGTTTTCCGTAACAGCGGGGGTTATTACACTCCCGCAACCAACGAAAGCTCTTTTCTTATTGCAGCAACACCTCTGGAAAATGACCTTTACAAACTGAACAGAAAAGGTCTTTGTACGGCAATTTACCGGGATATTATGAAACCGGTCAACTCTTTTTCAAATATGAAAACCTCCAACAGCCTTCTCTATATAATGGCAGGTGTAAAAAAGAGTGAAACCGGAATGGACGATATGATAATTCTGAACGATAAAGGCAGGCTTTGTGAGGGTATAAGCTCCAACCTTTTCATTGTTAAAAACGGTGAGCTTTTCACACCTCCACTTTCCGACGGTTGTGTGGCGGGTATAATGCGAAGTCAGATCCTCCGTATTGCCCGGAAATTGGGCTATTCCTGCCACGAAACAAGCCTTTTACCGGAAGATCTGAAAAATGCCGATGAATTTTTTTTCACCAATGCAATTGCAGGTATAAGGTGGGTTGTGGCATGGGAAAAAAGAAGGTTTTACAGCAAAACAGCTGCATTCCTGTCTGAAGAACTAAACCTTGAACAGTTCGGGGAAACTAATTGAGAGCGGGGTTTTCGGGGAAATTTGTCCATAACCTGAATTTCCCCCCCAGCTTCTCAAGGAAAATTTTCCAGGCAGCAGGTTCTTTGCTTTCCATGATCAGTCTTTCGTCAAACTCACCCACTACCCATGAGTTTTCGGAAATCTCCCTGTCAAGCTGTCCAGGATCCCATCCTGAATAACCGACAAAGAACCTGACCTGCAGAGGATCGATCTTGCCTGAAAGGATCATGTTCTTCAGCACCTCATAGTCTCCTCCCCAGTATATATTACCTTTAACCTTCACACTGTTCGGTACTATATCCCCAAGCATGTGAATATAGTGTACAGTGTTATTGCCAACGGGCCCTCCCATGCAAACAGATGCTTCTTCAACGGGAAAATCGGACAGCAGCTCTTTTATATCAATTTTAAGCGGTTTGTTCAGGAGAAAGCCGACAGTTCCCTTTTCACCGTGTTCGGTAAGCAAAACCACTGAACGCCTGAAATACTGGTCGCCAAGAAACGGTTCAGATACCAGAACTTTCCCCTGTGCAGGCATTATATTGTGATCAGTCGTAAAAATATCGAATGGGATATACATTTTTTATTTATTGGTTTAATAGCGGGAAAAACCTGTTAGCAATACCCGTCAATACCCTTAAAAGTAAAGGTACAAAAAAAATGAAGAACGGTAATAATTTGAATTCCACCTGTTACAAAAAAAACGCAAGATAATTGCTTATATTTTTTCACATCAATGCGGTTAGTAAAAAAAATCTCTAAAATCTGACTAGCCATCCCCGGAGGAAATGGCTTTAAGACCGGTTACTGATTACACCGCAATTTTTTCAGCGCACATGACTTCCGGGCAAAGCCCGGCCTGCACATTATCACGGCCAGGAGAAGCGGGTTTTAATGATAAAAAAATTATAAACAAAATTATGTATATTGGCAGCCGGAAGAAAAACTTCAACTGAAAAACCGACTATATGGACCGCGAAATCAAGTCACCTTCAATCTTTCAGGCACTGATTCCCCTTTTTTTTCTGATACTTTTCCTTTCTCTTAACGTATATTTCTTTGGCGATGACACTCTCGGGGGAGCCAACCAGATTGCACTTATAATAGCGGCTGCAATAGGCAGTATTATTTCCGTAAAGCTGGGACATAAATGGCTTGATATACGCAAACAGATAATTAAGAGCATCAGCTCTGCAATGCCCTCAATGCTGATCCTTATGATCATAGGATCGCTGGCCGGCACATGGCTGCTGAGCGGTGTAATCCCTGCAATGGTTTACTACGGATTGCAGATACTGCATCCCAGCATCTTCCTTGTTGCATCTGTAATAATCTGCGCTTTGGTATCGGTTGCCACCGGAAGCTCCTGGTCAACCGTAGCAACAATAGGTATAGCTTTGCTGGGCATTGGGACTGCGCTTGGGTTCAATACAGGTGCAATTGCAGGTGCAATTATATCAGGAGCCTATTTCGGCGATAAAATGTCTCCCCTTTCAGATACCACCA
>SLCF01000089.1 GCA_007125955.1 Bacteroidales bacterium
TGCCGGGAAGGTATGTCTGGTTAACAGCGCCGGATTTCAGTTTTTTCGGCAGATGAGGAGCTTGTTCCGGGAGAGGGGAATGGATGAAAAATCGGCTTATATTTACAATTAAAAGCTTTTATTTACAGTTTGAGATATCTTTTCCATATTTTTGTTTTAAGCCGGTAAAATTTAAAATGAAATTACATAAAGATGATAACTATTCCACTGATAGAGGCTTGTGTTGCCGTTGGCGGCCGGCCGGACAAATCAATTTCACCGCTTGACTATGTTTCAAAAGTCACCCAGTATTCAAAGGATGTTGAGCCGGGTACTCTCTTTGTTGCCCTTAGGGGTAACAGGGTGGACGGACATTCCTTTATACAGGAAGCGGAAAAACTGGGGGCGGTGGCAGCGGTGGTTGAATACCGGGTAAGCAATGCAGGTATACCGCAGATTGTTGTCCCCTCAACTGTCGAAGCCCTCGGCGATTTGGGAAGGATATGGAGGGGAAGGCTCAATATACCCGTTATAGCGGTAACCGGAAGTGTAGGGAAGACCAGTACAAAGGAGCTGATAGCCCATACTCTTGACAGTAAGTTTAATACTCACAAAAGCCGGAAAAATTACAATAACCAGCTTGGGGTGCCTATAGAGCTGATGCGGCTTGACAGGGAACATGAATGTTCGGTTGTGGAGTTTGGTATGCGCGACCTGAACCAGATCAATTACCTTTCCAGGATTGCAAGGCCTTCAGTAGCTGTAATAACAAATGTCGGGGTGTCACATATAAATGTCCTCAAAACAAGGGAGAATATTGCAAGGGCAAAAGCTGAGATATTTGAGGGTGTTGATTCCGAAGGGATTGCCATATTGAACCGGGATGATGACTTTTTTGATTTCGTGAAGGGGTATTCCAACTGCAGGGTGATCACTTTCGGTGAAAATGAAGAGGCAGATATCAGGATCAGTGATATACGGCTAAGCAAGGAGGCAAATCCCTTATTCAGGCTCAACGGCCGGGAGGTAACCATGTCAAGTTGCGTAGGGAAGTACCATGCATACAATGCCGCTATTGCTTATGCAGTTGCAACGGAGATGGGGGTGGACAAAGACAGCATATTTGAAAGGTTCTCAACATTTGTTACACCTGAAAGAAGGGGTGTTTTCTCTTATGCCAAAAACGGAGCATTGTTGCTTGACAGCACTTACAGTGCAGCACCCGATTCGATCAAAGCCTCTCTTTACACATTGGCCGAGCTTAAAAAAAGAGGGAAACGCACCGTGGCGGTGATAGGGGAGATGCTTGAGCTGGGATCACACAGTGAAGAGGCACACAGGCATATTGGGAAGTTTGTTTCTGGTTTGGGGGGAGTCGACTTACTTGTCACCGTCGGCAAGTATGCCGAATTTACAGGCAGGGAGTCCGGTATAAAGGAGTGGCGCCATTTCGAAAATTCAGAGCCCGCAGCAGAGTACCTGCTGAAAGAGGTTAAAGGTGAAGAAATAGTACTTTTGCAGGGGTCTAACAATGTGTCCCTCGATCTTGTAGTCAATGCCCTGGAAAAGGGAACCATTTAATCTGCCTTTTTCCGCAAAAAGGAAAGAGCCGGAAAAGTAGCTTCAAAATGAGTATTGAAAGGTTAAATAGAATGCCGATCCGGCTTCTTCAAAAATTGTATTTTTCCCGCCGGCAAATATTTGCCCTACAAACTCCAGATCCAGATCCCTTGCAAGGGAATAATCCAGGCGGGGCATAAAAAAGGCGGCATCAATATCGGGTAGCGCCATCAGGGAAATACCCCCGTTCAATACCGGGGAGAAAGGATGCTTAGCGCTAAGTGTAACTGCATATTTTGAGAACATAATATTGTCAGGGCGTAAAGCCTCGGTTATCATGAACACATCGCCTTCTCTTCTTCCGTATCCCCCGTTATAAAGGAATTCCACAACAGCGAATGTTCCGCTGCCAAACATATAATCCAGTCCGGTTGCAGCCACAAGGTTGCCTCTATCCGTTCCATTTTCCTCTTCAAGGTCGTAAAACCAGGTTGCCTCCCCTTTGAAGCCTGCCCCGCCTATACTTCCTGCCCAGCCTGTCCCTATTGCCAGCCTGTTCCTGAAGTATCCCGCAAGTGCTTGGAAGTCGTAGTTTCTTACATGAATGTTCAGCAGTCCGGCCGCCACCGTTTCCCTGCTGTTTCTTGCCGGACTTACAGCCAATTGTATTACTGAAAGGTCGCCAGGATAGTGCTGAATCCTTATGGCATCCGATCCCGGTCTTTCTTCGTAATCAAAATCAAAAAAGGAATAAGTGTTGAAAAGGTCATTGGGATTTGAAACAAGGTTAATACCCCAGTTTATCCTCTGTCTTCCGACTCTCACGTGCCAGTTCTCTGCTCTCCAGTCGGCATAGAGCCTGTCGGCCATTGTGTGCCCTATCCATGCACCATCCGAAAGCCACACCCACGACATATCGACCAGTCCTTCGTCCCTGCCCAGTATATCGCTGTATTGAGGAAAGTCCCTGAACAATTCGTTATAGAGCAGCCTGTTTCGCACTTCTATGGCAAGACGGAAGTTCGCTGCGGGATCCCATCTCAGATTCAGTCTGTTATGCAAAAGATTTGTGAACGATGGATTGGAAAAATCATTGTCAAGTCTGATTGCCGGCATTTCCCTGATGTAGCCCCTAAGTGTGGGAGGGTTAATGCCGGATGGAGCTGAAGTGATTGCTCCCGCTCCGGAAGCAAAAGTGTTGCCAAAAAAAGCAGTGGTAAATAAGAGTAAAACATAAAATCTTATATGTGGCATATCTTGTTGTTTTAAATTAATCCGCAATTTTCTCCCCTGTATAATAAAGTTTTTATCTTTCAGCTCTTTCAAAATGCTCGTCGCTTGCAACAGCACCGTCAACAAGGGTTATAACCCGCCGCGCTCTCTCTATTACCCTGTGGTCGTGTGTCGAGAAGATCAGGGTTATGTTCTCCTCCTTGTTAAGTTTAGCCATTATGTCAAGGAGGTTGAAAGCCGATTCTGTGTCGAGGTTCGCTGTAGGCTCATCTGCAAGCACAAAGTCGGGTTTCGAAGCCAGCGCCCTTGCAACTGCCACACGTTGCTGCTGTCCGCCTGAAAGTTTTGAAGGCCTGACATCCAGCTTATCGGAAAGACCAACCTGCTCGAGCATCTCTTTTGCCCTGTTTTCCATTTCCGCTTTTGGCCTGTTTTGAAGCAACATTATAAATGATACATTTTCAATTGCGGTAAGAACAGGAATAAGGTTATAAGCCTGGAAGACAAAGCCTATATGCCTCATACGGAAGTCGAACAGCTTGCTCTCCTTCATGGTGGCTATATCGACACCGTCTATAACCACATGGCCGCCCGTGGGTTTGTCCAGTCCACCAATTACATTCAGGAAAGTGGTTTTGCCGCTTCCTGAAGGGCCGACAATTGCTGTAAACTCGCCTTCTTTGAATTCAATATTTACATTTTTCAGTGCATGTACCGGAACAGCGGTTTCGGTATAGACTTTTGAAAGGTCGGTTGTTTTTATTACAGTTTTCATCGCTTTTATTATTTATTGTTTTTGTTCTTGTTTAATTAACTAATTTTGAACTGATTACCTGTGGTTTGCGACAGCCTGTCAGGATTACCGTAAAATCACTCCTGCCTCACGGCTTCGGCCGGCTGGAGCCTGATAGCTTTCCACGCCGGATATATGGATGCCAGTATCGCAAATATTACTATCACAACTGCTATTTCGAAGTAGAATGAGGTTTCAATCCTCGGATAAAGAACCGAAGCGTATCCGAATTCTTCAAGACCTTCGCCCCCGGGGATATTGACTCCTGTGTTCCCCAGTATATTTATCATAATCCAGGAGAGCACCAGACCGGTAGCCCCCCCGATTATAGATATTATTGTTGTTTCAATAACAATCATTGAGAACACTCTTGCCCTTTTCATGCCTATGGCAAGGAGTACACCAAGCTCCCTCACTCTTTCGAGGATCGACATCAGGATAGTGTTCAGCAGTCCGAATGATACCGCCATAATAATAATAATCAATATCCAGATGAGGCTTTCATTCAGGACCTCCAGAGAGTAATAGAGGGAGGGTTCCAGGTCTGCCCAGTGCCTGACCTTTGTTTCCGGGTATATTTCACTGATATCCCGGGATATACTGCGATAGTTGTCCGGTTCTTCCAAAAAGATGGCTATTTCAGTAACCGCATTTTCCTCCCCGATCAATTCGTTTATCACAGACGATTTTACAAATACGGTTCTTTCTTCAAATCTTCTGGCTGTAATTTTATATAAGCCTTCAACCCTGAATGATGAACTTATCATTTCCCCTTCGATATCCTGGAATGTTAATACAAGGCGTGAGCCTACCCCTGCATTCAGATCGTTTGCAAGTGCTCTGCCTATCAATATTGAAGGAATTCTGCCTTCAGCGGTAAAATATTCTCCATCAACAATAAGCTGATCAAGCCCGGTAGTTTTGGATTCAATAACAGGATCTACACCCTTGATCCTCACTCCAGAGTTCATGTTGGCAGAAGAAATCATACCGTCTGTAACCATTCTGGGTGAGGCAACGGTAATATCCTCTCGCTCTTTAAGCTCTTTGGCAATTTCGTTCCCTCCCGGTATCCTGTACTGAGCTTCGGGATTTGCAATAAATTCCGGATGATGTATTTGTATATGGGAAACCTGGTTGTCAATAGTGTCTTCAAACTGTTGTTGCTCCATGGCAAGGCGCATTGCAGCCGAAAATATACCTCCCATTAACCCCAGTATTATTGCTGTAATTATCACTATAGTCCGGGATCTGTTTCTCCAGATATTTCTCCACGATATTTTTATTAATGTCTTCATGATGATTTGTTTAAAAGATTACTTTCTGGCGGCGCTTACCATATCGAGCCTGAACACCTTTCTTGCCGGGTAAAGGCCAATGACCAGGGAGATGATAAAAATTGTTATTCCCTGGTAAATGAAGATGTCAGGAGCCACTGAAAAAGGCATCACCGGTTCAAAACCCATATCCAGCATTACATCCGCCAGATCGTCCTTCAGTTGAATCGGGTTTTTATTAAACCATAACATAAGAGGGTAGCCTATTGCTATCCCGCCAATTACACCAAGAAAGCTCATAAATATAGTTTCAAGCATGCAGATTACGGAAAGCTGTGCCCGTTTAAGTCCGATAGACAGCAGGATCCCAAATTCCCTCAGACGTTCGTGGATCATGGTAATAATGGTTCCGAATATCCCAAATCCTGCCACTATATACAGAACCCATGCAAAAATCTTTACCTGTGCATCCCGTGCTTCAAGTGCCGCCACTGCATCGGGCATCAGTTCCTCCCATGTTTTAACAGCGTACCACTCTTCATCCAGTTCATTCATGAGTTTCAAGGCTGTTTCTGCGGCCGTGTTTTCATTTTCTGTCATCAGTAAGAGGCTGCTCAACCTGTCAGGTGCGGCAAAGAACCATTGTGCCTCTTTAAGGGGAAGAAAAACCATTGTGTTGTTCTGTTCCGGCAGCGGGAACTCAACTATACCGCCGACACGGTATTTTCCTGCAGCTGTCACTCCCTGAAAGCCCTGCCCTATCAGTACAATTGTGTCTCCAACAGAAAGTTCAAGGAGGGAAGCAACACCTTCTGCAATTACAGCAAAGTTGTCGTCATCGGAAAACATTTCCCCTTCAGTCAGTCGCGAAACCAGTCCGTTCATTTTTTCTTCCTTTTCCGGGACTATGCCCATTGTATATACACCACGAGAGCCCATCTCTTTTGAAGCAAGGCAGAATCCCTGTATGCGGGGTACAGTGTATTCAATCCGGCCGGAATATTTTTCAAGTGCCCTTTTTACTTCTTCTCCGTATTCCAGGGAATGATCCATTGAAGGTTCGTCGTGGTAAAGGGCATCCTGAACCTGCAGGTGACCTGTTGTGTTTGAGATCAATGACTCTATCATCTGTTCCCTTGTGCCTTCTATAAGAGACATCAGTGATATTGCAAGAATTACGGCGAAGAGAACTGAACTTACACTTATAAGTGTTCTCCTTTTTTTTCTCCAGAGGTTTCTCCACGCCAGTGTCAGTATTAACTTCATATTTTTAATTTTTTGATAACTTTTACCTTATATCGGTGAGGTTCTGTATAGAAAAGAAACCTTCTGAAATTTCTATGTTGAAATCCGCTTTGTGTGTTACCAGTATTGTTTTTTGACCCTGCTTGTCTTCGGGGATCATTTCGACCACTGTTGGCATATACCTGCCTCCCAGTCTTTTTATCTCCCTGAAATTCATTGTGCTTACAAGGTCGCCATATTCATCAAAGTTTTCCGCTTTTACCGGAAGATAATACTCCATGCTCACCCAGTATACAACCTTTTCGTAAACCACAGGGGTTTCAGGATGGGGTATCATTTCGATTTTGTAGCATTCGTGACCGTTAACAGTCTCAGTACCGAGCAGCTCATGATCATACTCATCAACAGTGGATACTCCCCTTACAAGATCATCGTTAGTGAAATCTGAACCCATCCACGACTGCGACATCATTGACGGGGGCATTCTGACTGTACGGTCTATATTTGGCTGGTAATTCCATATTTCGTTCCCCCTTTTAAGGAATGCTGTTCCTTCTTCACGAGCGGGTGCCGTTACATATATTAGTGCGAAATCATCTCCGAGGGACCATGTTTTCATTGATATCTCCCTGGTGTAGCGGGGTCTGACTGTTTCCATTGTCATTTCCTGGTATGAAGCGTCGCCCCTCATATTTTCTTCCATTCTCCTGATTATCTCTTTTGCATCCTGCGATAGTCCATTTATTGATGCAATTACAAGAAAAATGGCCGTTAAGGTAATTTTTTTGGACTGCATAGGGTTTAGTTTTGGGTTATTATTAATTGATTGATTATCTGTTTTGTTATTTTCGACATAAAAGTACTTTCATAAACAAACCTTCACAACTAATTATAGGTGAAAGAGGTGAAAACCGTTTTGAAAAGCCACTTTTTAATTATGAGCTTTTTTTAAAATTCTATTTGTTTAGCAAAAACTAAAAGTTCAGAACAAAAAGAACTATGCGGGCAAAAAAAACATCAGTTTTTAAATTCACGGAATTTTGAGAAAACTGTTTATGAGTGATATACCCTTATAACCAAGACATTTTTGACTTATTCCTTTTTCCCTTCCAGCCATTTTTTGAATGATGGCCCCCTGTCAATACTTACAAGCGCATCTTCATCGGGTGCAGGTGTAATATCAAGTTTAAGCCGGCTGGTTGAAAGGATATGAACTTCTTTTATTGAGTCGAGTGAGACCAGCATCTGCCGGTTGATCCTGAAAAAATCTGCCGGGTTAAGCTCTTTTGATAGATTATCCAGGCTTGAATCCAGGCAGAAGGTTTTCCCGTCATTAAGGTATGCGGTGGTAAAGCCGCTTTCGCTTTTAAAATAACTTACATCCCTGACCGAAAATGATTTAATTTTTTGTCCCACTTTCACGGAAAACCTTTCACGATAGTTTTCTTTCTTTACTATAAGGTCATAAAGCAGATGAAAATCCCTTCCTGTATTTTTTTCGCCCGTCATTTCCATGTATTTTTTCAAAGCTGTATTCAGCTCCTCCTGTGAAATTGGCTTAAGCAGGTAATCAATGCTTTTAAGCTTGAATGCCTTGATTGCATATTCATCAAATGCAGTTGTGAATATTACAGGACTTGATACTTTTATTTTATCAAAAATTGCAAAACTAAGGTCATCTTCCAGGTGGATGTCGAGGAAGATCAGGTCAGGATGTGTATTTTTACTGAACCAATTGATTGAATCTTCAACCGACTCCAGCTGTGCTAAAATTTCAATATCCTTGTCGTATGAAAGGACCATCTTCTTCAGGCGTTCTGATGCCAATGCTTCATCTTCAACTATTACCACTCTCATATTTTTTCAGTTTTAATTTCTTTTATTATTGTTCCCTGCTGATCAGCGGAATTTTTGCAATAAACTGCGAATCGGTCATTTCAAAAACGGGTTGTTTTTCCGACAGGAGGGAGTACCTTTTGCTAATATTGACAAGACCCACACCCGTTGAGGTCATTTGCAACTTCCGGTTTTGCAGGTTGTTTATTATGTTAAGGAATCTGTTATTATCAATAAAAATTTCAATGGTCAAGGGGTTTTTCCTTGAAAAAGTGTTGTGTTTTATTGCGTTTTCTATTAGTAATTGCAGGGCAAGAGGCACAACAAAAGCATCAAGGTCTTTATCATCAATGTTGATTCTTACAAAAACCTTTTTTGCAAACCTTATATCCAGAAGGAAAACATATGCTTTTATAAAATTCATTTCGGTGGCCAGGGTGACAAGGTCCTTATCCTTGTTTTCAAGTACGTGCCTGTAAACCTTTGAAAGCCTTTCAGTAAAGGCTTCGGCAAGATCGGGGTCAGCCTTTATCAGCGATGTCAGAACGTTCAGGCTGTTGAACAGAAAGTGCGGGTTAA
>SLCF01000009.1 GCA_007125955.1 Bacteroidales bacterium
GGTGGCTGGTGGCACCTGTCAGACATAATTGAATATGAAAGGGAGAACACAATTTCCTATCTGCGAACTGCAGCGCTTCACAGGAAAGAGATACTGAGGTTCAGGAATGAGCACACTAGGAGGGAGATAGAAAGAGGTTTAAGTGAAGCACCCCACTATTTCATTATGCCGGCTGAACAGCATGATCAAAGTGAAATGGTAAGGCTTGTGAACCTTCTTGACAAACACGGTGTAACTGTTCACACACTGACTGCAGAAGTTCATATTGAGAACAGGCGCTTTTCGCCCGGAGATATTGTTATTTCGCTCGCCCAGCCTTACAGGGCATTTATAAAGGAAGTGATGGAGGCTCAAAAATTTCCGGTTCGCCATTATACAAGGGATGGCGATATGATAAGGCCTTATGATATAACCTCCTGGTCCCTTCCGCTTCACAACGGTGTGGAAGCGGTTGAGATCAATACCGTTCACAGTATCAGACCCTCGATGCTGAGGGTGGTTGATATGCCCTATTCCATAACAACATATCCACCGGCAGAATACAGGGCTGTTCTTTTCCCGGTTTCCAACAATGAAAGCTACCTGGCTGCATTCAGGGCGCTTGATATGGGAATTGAAGTCAAAAGACTTTCGGCGCCACTCAATTTGAATGGAGAGATGTACGGAAAGGGGAGCTTTTATATTGAGTATAACCGCAGGCTGGAACAGTTGGTTGACGAACTCATGGTGTCGCCGGTATATGTAACAGAAGCTGTTAACCCTCCGGCAAAAGAGCTGCAAATGCCGCGCATAGCCCTTGTAGAAAGCTGGTTCCATGATATGGACGCAGGATGGACAAGGTATATTTTTGATAATTACCACATACCATATACGGTACTGCGACCAGCAGATATTAAGGAAGCCGGTCTGCAGGAGAATTTTGATGTGATTATCCTGCCCGATCAGGGTACTTCGGCATTAATGGGAACCTCTGTCAGCAGATATCCCCCACCTTATAATGAAGGAATGAAGACTGAAGGGAAGGAAGAGCTGGTCTCCTTTATTCATCACGGAGGTGTGGTTCTTTCCTGGAGCCGGTCAACAAACATGTTCCTCGGAGAACTTTCCTTTGAGAGGGACAGTGAGAAAGAAAGTTTCAGTTTCCCTGTCAGAAATATTGCCGGAAATCTTTCCGGCCGCGGATTTGACATAACAGGATCACTTCTCAGGGTGAAGCTGAAAAAAGATCACCCTGTGACACTCGGCATGCCGGATGAAACAGGGATCTTTCACAGAGGGAATCCGGTTTTTGCCACATCATTGCCCTATTTCGACATAGACCGCAGGGTTATTGCTTCCTTCCCCGAAGATGATGTGCTTATGAGCGGCTTTGTCAGGAATGAAGAACTTCTTGCAAAGCAGGCAGCTATGGTGTGGCTGAAAAAAGGTGAAGGGCAGCTGCTTCTCTACTCATTCAGTCCCCAGTTCAGGGCATCGACAGGCGGAACGTACAAACTTCTGTTTAACGGATTGCTTCTTGGACAGGAGCTTTAAACACAGAATAGAGGTAGTCCCCTGCAATCATCCAGCAAAAAGCTGAGAGCAGGGGACGCCTTTTAAAATCTGACAGCAGTTAATAACATTGATTTCATCCCCGGCTTGTATTTACCTGCATGAAGGAAAACACCCCTGGATGCAGCAGGCAGCGGCAAAAAGATGTCCTGTTTTTTACCGGCAAATTTCGTCAATAATATTCTTTGCCTCTGATATACCCATTTTAAGTGCAGTATTGAAATCCCTGCATGCTTCTTCTGTATCGCCATGATCCATATGTGCCACTCCCCTGAAGAAGAAAGCCTGAGCATTGCCGGGTTCCAGTTCTATTGCTGTTGTCAGGTCTTTTATGGCGCTGTAATGATCTTCGATTTCAAGCATTAAAATGCCTCTTGTATAATATGCCTTTCCTGATTCGGGATCAAGCTCTATAGCCCTGTCAGCATCTTCGAGGGCTTCCATATACTCTTCTTTTAGTAATCTTGCGTTGCTCCTTGAATTATATGCTTCAACATAATCAGGTTTAAGGTCTATTGCTTTAGTAAAATCGGCTATTGCGGCATCAGCATCTTCAGGCCCCGACATAAATGCCTGTCCCCTGTTGATATAGAGTACCGGTTCTTCCGGGTTAAGCTCTATTGCTCTTGTGTAGTCACGGATGGCATCGGAGAACCGGCTTAACCGGTGATGTGATCTTGCCCTGACATGGTAGATTTCATAGTAGATATTTTCTTCTCCTTCGGTTTTCTCAAGATAGGCTGTAAAATCCTCTGCTGCACTTCTGTAGTCGGGTATTTCATATTTTGCGTAACCACGGTTCAGATAGGCAAGTGAAAAATCGGGACTGAGTTCAAGTGCCCTGTTGAAATCGGCTATCGCATCTTTCAGATCGCCCGATTTTGTTCTTGCAAGCCCCCTGTTATTATAAACCTCAGCGGTAATCGAATCCCTTTCTATCAGTACGGTGTAATCCTCTGTTGCTCCGGTGTAATCGCCGAGAGAGTGCCTCAGGTATGCCCGGTTAAAGTAAGCATCAAGATTGTCAGGATCTTTGTTGATCAATTCAGAATAGTATTGAATCGCCTCCCGGTAATTACCCAGTTCCGAATGTACAATTCCAAAAAGGAAAAGTATATCTGGATTAGAGCTGTCCACTAAAAAAGAATTTTCGAGGTCTTCAAGCGCATATCTGTTCAGGCCGGTTTTGTGAAATGCAAATGCCCTGTTATACAGGATGTCAGCATTAACTATTCCCATCTCCATTGCCGTTGAGTAATCTTTAATTGCATCTTCGTAGTTTTCAAGCATAAAATGGGCATTCCCCCTTACAAGGTAATAGTCGGAATTTTCAGGATTCAGGTGTATAGCTTCGTTCAGGTCTCGCAAGGCGCCATTATAGTTCCCGATTTCGAACATCACAAATCCCCGGTTAAAGTATGCCTCTGCCATATCAGGCTTAAACTCGAGGGCGTAGTAAAAATCCTGCAGGGCAGCGGTCGGTTCACCCATTTCCTTTTTCGCAACACCTCTCATGTTAAATGCTTCGGCAAATTGGGGACTGAGGTCAATTGCCTTAGTGAATTCATCAATTGCACCTTTGTAATCTTCTGCTTCCATCTTTTCAAGCCCCGTTTCAAAATGCTCTTCCGCAGTCTGTGCTATACTATTATGATTTGCAACAACAGTTACAAACAGGATTAACATGGTTAATAAAATCCTGTGTAAAAAAGAGGATTTTTGAAGTTTTATTGCCATTTATTTAAATATTCCGTTTATCTACGGTTATTCAAACCAGCTTCTTATATCATCGGCAATCTGCTTCGTTTTTTCCCTTACATTGTTGTAAACACCATTTACCCGTGTTTTCACATTATCCCATTCCGATTCGCCTGCATCCCTTACATCGCTGATTGCATGCTCCACTTTCTCCCTTTCATTTCTCAGCTCGTTCCTTGCAGCTTCCAGACTTTCCTTCATTTCCCCTGTCGCCTTATTAATCCTGGCATCCACGTCGCTAATCCTGTTGTCAATATCCTCCCTTAAACTTATAAGGTCTTCTTCCAGGGCTTTTCTTGTTTCTTCAAAAGTTGCTTCCTCATCGTTTCTATCCCTTTGTCCGCATGAGGTTACGGATGAAATTGCAAACATTGCAAAGATCAGTAAAATTGCTGTTGCCGGGATGATACTTGATTTTTTCATGGTTTTTGATTTTAGGTTTATGATTATACTGTATATAATGCAATTTAAAAATTTATTTCCAATGTAATATCAACGGGTTGCTATTTTCTTAGCAGGTTTGAAAGAGTCATATTCAAATAAACGTTATTTACAGCAATTTGTTTAGTTTTGGTATGAATTTAAATATTGAAGACCTCATTATGGAAGGCAAACCACAAAAACTGAAACTGAATTACAAAGTCTGGATAGAGACAGAAGATCATGTCGGGGTTCTTGGAGAAGGGAAATGGAAGTTGCTCAAGGCGATCAGGGATACCGGTTCATTAAAGGAAGCGGTCAGTTATATGGGATATACATACCGCAAAACATGGGAAAACCTCAGGTCAATAGAAGAAAAGCTGGGAATAAAACTCATTGAAAAAAGAAGGGGAGGGGAGAAAGGAGGTGAAACTGTGCTTACCAAAAGGGGGGAGATGATAGTCGATTTTTTTGACAAGCTTTCCGGGGAAATAGATCCTCTTGTAAATGAAAGGTTCGGCCAGTTTTTGAAAGATCTCAATAGAATAATTGAATAGGGCAAACTATCTGTTTCAGCCTGTTTGAACTAATGTGAACTATTTTCCTGAATTTTAAAAATTTTAGGATCATATAGCTTATATTAGCATTTTCTAGTCAATTCTCACAGTTTCCGAAAAACCGTTAATTGTGAAATTCAATTTATAACTCAAACCTTTAACCATGAATAGAACAATATCTTTTATTATTCTCCTGCAGCTTCTTTTAACAGCCGGGCTGTCAGCTCAGGATGAAAAAAAGCCACTTACCCACGATGATTATGACGGGTGGAAAAGTGTGGCACGGCAACAATTTTCCGAAAACAGCAGGTGGCTCTCTTACGAGATCAACCCGCAGCAGGGAGACGGCTGGCTATACATTAAGAATCTGCGCAACAACCAGCTCGATTCCATATCAAGGGGGTCAGGAGCCTCTTTCTCTCCCGGTTCTGATTATCTTGCATTCACTATCAGTCCGGAAACAGCCGCAGTAAGGCAGGCGAGGGTGGAAGAGAAAAAACGGGAAGAAATGCCCCGCGACTCGCTCGGAATACTTATGCTACGTGACATGTCGGTTACAAAAATTGCAGATGTAAGTTCTTTTACAACTGCCGGTAAGGAATCTGACTGGATGGTATACCATCTGTATGCGGAGGGAGGTAATAACTCCGGTGGCTCATTGCTGGTGGCGTTCAATCCCCTCACAGGAGAAAAGCAGGAATTCCCCGGTGTTACCGAGTATGCTTTTGCATCAGGTGGGAGGTCTGTTCTCATTGTCCAGCCTGCAAAAGATGAAGATTCCGGACGTTCTTCAGTGAAGGTGTTCAATACAGTTAAAAAAACCACCAAAGTACTTATTGACGCCGAAGGAACGGCTAAAGGTGTCGCCGTATTTGATGACGGAACCAGGGCGGGATTCATGTTCTCGCCTGATAAGGAGGATCCGAAGGTTTACGATCTCTATCACTGGAAGGAAGGTGACGGTGAAGCATCTCTTGTAGCTGAGCGGTCTACAGAAGGAATGCATTCAGGCTGGAGTGTAAGTGAAAACGGCAATTTGAGGTTCAGCGACAACGGCAGTCGCCTCTATTTCGGGACTGCACCCATACCTCAGCCTGAGCCGGAAGACACACTCCTGAGCGATGAAAAATACAGTCTCGATGTGTGGCATTACAAAGATCCCTATATCCAGCCACAGCAGCTGGTTCAGTTAAGGAATGAACAGAGGCGCACTTACACCGCCGTCTATCATGAAGGACGCAGTGACATAGTGCAGCTGGGATGCCGGAAAGTGCCGGAAGTTACTACATCATCCGGAGGCGACGGCGATTTCGCCCTTGGCAGGTCTATATTGCCCTATCTTATACAAAACTCCTTCGAGTCGGGTGAATATGCTGACGTTTACCTGATAGATGTAAATACGGGAGAACGCACTTTAATACTTGAAAAGCATCGCGGATCGGTTCACAGGTCAGGTGCCGGCAATGCCCGTTTTTCAGAGGGAGGCAAATACATTGTTTATTTCAGTCAGGCAGACAGCAACTGGCATGCAATGAACGCAGCCGGCCAAAGCACAGTTAATATAACTAAAGGTATCCCTTATCCGGTATACGACGAGGATCATGATACTCCCGCTTTACCCGGGCCTTATGGAATAGGCGACTGGGTGGAGGACGACGCCCATGTGTTGATATACGACCGGTTCGATGTATGGAAGGTTGACCCCAGCGGTTCAGAAAGCCCCGTCTCCCTTACCAACGGTTACGGCAGGCAAAACAACATAAGATTCAGGGATGTAATGTTTGACAGGGATAAAGAGTATTTCAGCCGCAGGGATGACGTCATGCTTTCAGCTTTCAACATGGAGAACAAACAGAGCGGATTTTACACCGTCAGGATGCACCGTCCTGCCAATCCTTCGAGGATAATAATGGAAGATGCACGCCTTTTCACACCCTTGAAGGCCAAAAATGACGATCTCATTGTCTGGCAGCGCAGCACCTTTAGCGAATACCCCGATTTACGGATTAGCAATATGGGCTTCGCAAACTCCCGGAAAGTATCAAATGCCAATCCGCAGCAGTCAGCTTACAGCTGGGGAGAAGCCGAACTGGTGGAGTGGGAGTCGTTCAACAACAACAAGCTCCAGGGCATTCTTTACACACCGGAAGATCTTGACCCCGAAGAGAAGTACCCCATGATAGTCTATTTCTACGAGCGGATGTCACATAACCTTCACCGGCACTATACACCTTCACCCGGCGGCAGTCCCAGTATCAATGTAATTTATTATGTCAGCAACGGGTATGTTGTGTTTGTTCCCGATATCAATCCCTATATCATTGGATATCCCGGGCCTACTGCCTACAACTCCATAGTAAGCGGAACAAAGATGCTTCTCAACAACTACAGTTTCATTGACCGCGAAAGGATTGGATTGTCGGGTCAGAGCTGGGGCGGATACCAGATAGCATACCTTATAACCCAGACGGATATGTTTGCAGCAGCCGCCGCAGGTGCGCCTGTGAGCAACATGTTCAGTGCTTACGGTGGAATCCGCTGGGCAAGCGGTATGAGCAGGATCTACCAGTACGAGGAAACCCAGAGCCGTATTGGCGGCACAATATGGGAGTATCCCTTAAGGTATCTGGAGAACTCGCCCATCTTCTTTGCAGACAAGATAAACACACCACTTTTCATGATGCACAATGATGATGACGGTGCAGTTCCGTGGTACCAGGGAATAGAGATCTTCATGGCTCTCCGCAGGCTGGACAAGCCGGTCTGGATGCTCAATTACAATGATGAAGCACATGGAGTAAGAAGGCGTCCCGGCAGGGTTGACCTGACCATAAGATTACAGCAATTCTTCGATCATTACCTGAAAGACGATCCCGCACCGGTATGGCTTGAGCAGGGAGTACCCGCAATCAAGAAGGGAATAATTGACGGGCTGGAGCTGGTGGAGTAAACACGCTTTCCGGTCAGCCAAAGTACTTTTAAATCAAATATTTTAAGATCCCTTCCGGTCAATTTTTTGCCGGAGGGGATTTTTTCTGCAATTATTCTTAATATTGCAAATCTGTTCTATTTGTAACTAAAAAAAGTCGGGATGCGTTCAAAGGGAATTTTTTTTATATCTGTATATCTCCTGAGTTTGCACTTTACAGCAATCAAGGCACAGGAAGATAACACCAGTTTACAAACTGATATTTACGGTTATATAGAGATCAGTCCATTCTTTGATTCAAGGCAGGTGGTTACAGCACGCCAGGGACTTGTGCTGTTGTATCCCATGAATGAAGACCTTGATCCGGGGGGGAGTGATTTAAACGGTGTATCCGGTTTAAATTTTCCCGTCATCAACTCGCGCATGGGTATAAATTTTGGAGGACCAGCTATCCTTGGAGCAGATGCATCAGCCCGCTTTGAGGTCGATTTTCTGGGGACGCGGGGCGATCTTTTTGGAATGTTAAGGCTTCGCCATGCATTTATAACTCTGGAGTGGGAAAAAACCTCTATCATTGCCGGTCAGACCTGGCACCCCATGTTTGTACCGCAATGTTTTCCCAATACCGTATCCTTTGCAGGCGGGGTACCTTTTCACGCGCTCAACAGGGCGCCCCAGATCCGTTTTACCTATAATGACGGTGGATTGAGTTTAAGTGCAATAGCTTTGACCCATAGCGATTTTCCATCGTTGGGACCTTTAGGACCATCGGGCAGTTATCTCAGCAACAGCGGCATTCCCGAAACCCTTCTCCAGGTGTTATACACTAACGGACCTGTTCTTGTCGGGGGGACTGCAGGATACCAGCTTTTGAGGCCAAGAACCTTCACGGGAGAGGGGTACAGAACGGATGAAAAGATGGCTGGCATTGAAGCCAACATTTTCACAACATTGTCATTGTCCCCAGCAACTGTAAAGATACAGGCCAATTACGGCCAGAACAACAGTCACCTTGTAATGATGGGAGGATACGGGGAAACCGTGCCGCTCAATGCCGAAGAGGGCATATATGGTTACACAGGTATTCATGCCCTTTCGGCATGGACTGATATTGAGACAACCGGTAGCCCTGTCAAAGCCGGCTTATTTGCAGGCTACTCCAGGAATCTCGGATCAGACGAAGCGATAACCGGCGAGGTATGGGCAAGGGCAAGCGATATCGCCCA
>SLCF01000143.1 GCA_007125955.1 Bacteroidales bacterium
CAAATATTTCTACGATTCTGCAGGTTCGAAACTTTTTGAAAAAATCACACATCTGCCTGAATACTACCCCTCCCGAACCGAGAAGAGGATTTTACGTGATGCCTCACCCGTTATTTCGAAGAATATTTATAAAGGCAATATTATTGTTGAATTCGGTAGCGGCGACTGTTCGAAGATATCTCTTTTACTTGACCGGATACCGCCGGAACACCTGAGCACCCTGTGCTATATACCTGTAGACGTTTGCCCGGATGCTGTTAAGGAGTCAGCCGGTATATTGAACGAAAAATTTCCTGAAATGAACTTACATGGAGTTGTTCAGGATTTTATGAAGCTTCACGGTATTATTCCCATGTGCACTCCAAAACTGATTTGTTTTTTTGGAAGTACGATTGGAAACCTTTCCCCTGATGATACAGAACTCTTTTTGAAAATGTCCAGAGATTTGATGAATAAGGGAGACCGGTTTTTACTTGGACTTGATATGGTGAAGGATAAACAGGTTCTGGAAAATGCATATAACGACAGCAAAGGTGTAACCGCAGCATTCAACAGGAACATTCTCAACGTGGTTAACAGGTTGGCCGGAACAGACTTTGACCCCCTGCTGTTTGAACATACGGCATTCTACAATGAAAACAAATCGCGTATTGAAATGCACCTTAAAGCAGTAAAAGAGATGAAGGTGAACAGTCCGCATTTCCCGCATACAATAAATATTAGTGAGGGTGAAACAATCCACACGGAAAATTCAAGAAAGTTTACCAGGAATGATATTTCATGTTTTGAAGGTATGGCCGGGATGAAAGTTGAAAATATTTATACTGATCAAAAAGGCTGGTTCTCGTTGGTGCAATTTGTGGCATGAGATGGAAAAAATTTCAAGTTTCAACGCAAAGTTTTTGTGTAAGCAAACATGTATATATCCCTGAACTTGTGATTTTTGTTTTTCAACCCCTGGTTTTGTTAATAATTTGTTTCTTTTTAAAGAGCTTCTTTTCCCTTTAAAAATGCAACTTTATTGGGACTTGTGCCGTATTTCAGGATAGCGGAACAACTAATATGGAATTTTTTTTGAATTATAGTACATAATGAACAAAACTGCATTTTCTTTCCTACAGGAGATAATCAATGATTTTAATATTTTGATCGAACAGGTTCCTGATAACGCTTTTAACTATTGTTCAAGAGGGATATTGAAGTTCAGCCTCAACGATACGGATGGTGCATATAATGATTGGAGCACAGCTTCTCAAATGGGTTGTGAGTCATCCTGCTTTTTATTGAAAGAACTGGCAATAGGAAAATCCCGAAACACTTTCCCGCAAACTTAAAAAAAGAGGTTCATTAGACAGAACCTCTTTTTACGAACATTAAAATGAATATTTAAACGCTGGTTATCTTTTCAGCTATATATTTCCCTGCTTTCAACTTTACCTGTACTTCAGAGAACGCCTCAATAGTCTCCTCAACATCTTCCATTGTATGCACCGCTGTAGGGATAAGCCTTAGCAACAGCACATTCTTTGGCACAACGGGATATGCAACCAGTGAACAGAAGATGTTATAATTCTCTCTCAAATCCATAGTCATATTAGTACCTTCGGGTACACTTCCGGGAAGGAAAATTGGTGTAACGGGGGATTCGGTATTACCGAGGTTGAATCCCTTTTCTTTCAATCCGCTTTGCAGGGCATTAACAATTTTCCATAGCTGCTTACGCAGTTCCGGCTTTGTTCTTAACAATTCCAGTCGCTTGAGCGCTCCAATAACCATAGGCATAGGCAGAGACTTGGCAAATGTTTGCGATCTCATGTTATACCTCAGGTAATTTGTAACCATCTCATTGGAGGCAACAAAAGCACCTATGCCGGCCATCGCTTTTGCGAATGTGCCAAAGAAAATGTCTATATCATCATGAACGCCAAGGTGTTCTCCGACACCCATTCCTGTTTCCCCCATTGTTCCAAAACCGTGTGCATCGTCAACAAGCAGCCGGAAGGGGTATTGTTCTTTCAGCTTTACTATTTCATCCAGCTTCCCAAGGTCACCTGACATGCCAAATACCCCCTCGGTTATAACGAGTATCCCGCCGTTGTTCTTTGCGGCTAACCTGGTAGCTCTTTCAAGCTGTTTTTTTAGGTTCTCTATGTCATTGTGCGGATATACAAAACGCTTTCCTATATGAAGCCTTAGTCCGTCAAGTATACATGCGTGCGATTCAGAATCATATACGATTACATCGTTCCTTCCAACCAGCGAGTCAATTATTGATACCATGCCCTGGTAGCCGTAATTGAGCAAAAATGCATCTTCCTTGTTCACAAACTCGGCCAGGTGGTTTTCAAGTTCTTCATGCTTGCTTGTTTGTCCGGACATCATGCGGGCTCCCATAGGATAAGCCATTCCGTAGTTTGCGGCAGCTTCGGCATCGGTTTTCCTTACATCAGGATGATTAGCAAGTCCGAGATAATTATTCAGGCTCCAAACCAGCACTTCCCGTCCGCGGAACTTCATCCGCGTACCGATTTCACCTTCAAGCTTGGGAAATGTGAAATATCCGTGAGCATCCTTCATATACTGGCCTAGCGGCCCCATGTCTTTTTTTATTTTGTCAAATATATCCACGGTTAAATTGTTTTGATTATTAAAAGGTCAAAAATAGCCACTTTTTGGTTTTTATATAAAGAAAACAAAATAAATCTTTTTTTTAGACCGTTTCAAGCAAAACTGAAAAAAAGTATGGGATAATATAAAAGAAAAATTAATTTTGCATAATGTTTAAAAAAACTGTTACATCACAAATTGTCTTTTTAATCATATTGTTTCTGTTGTCGTCCTGCCACACGAGCTATAACAGGCTGCTCAAAAGTGACGATTATGAACGTATGTTTCAAAAGTCTTTCGAGTATTATGAGGATGAGGATTATGTAAGGGCAGGAACACTTTTTGAAAGGGTTATACCTGTATACAGGGGAACAAGAGAAGCTGCAAGACTTAATTATTACCAGGCTTCAAGCTTTTTTAAAAGAGGGGACTACATCCTGGCTTCACATCATTTTGATACTTTTATAAGAGATTTTCCCAACAGCGAATACACCCAGGATGCATTCTTTATGAGGGCTTACTGCAATTATCAGCTTTCACCAAGACCCAGCCTTGATCAGACACCTACAAGGAGGGCAATTGACCAGTTTCAGATGTACATCAGAAGATACCCGTCATCTGAAAGAGTTGCAGAAGCACAGGATTATATTGAAGAACTAAGGGAAAAACTTATCGAAAAGTCTTATATAAGCGCAAGACTTTACTTTGACATGGAGGATTACAGGGCTGCAATAGTTGCCCTTAAGAACAGTCTGAAAGAGTATCCCGAAACCAAGTACCGCGAAGATATTCTTTTTCTTATACTTGAGTCAAGCTACCTGCTTGCAAGGAATAGTGTACCTGACAGGCAGATTGAACGTTACAGGGCTACGCTTGAAGAGTATTATGTTTTTTCTGAAGAGTATCCTGAAAGCGGTCATCTAAGGGATGCAAGACGTTATTACGAAAATTCCGTTGAAGCATTGGAAGCATTGACAGGCGAAGAGTATATAGTAGTTAATAATTGAAGATATGGACTATAAAAAATCAAAAGCACCTTTAAACACAGTTCCGCTGGATATCAGTAAGCTTGATGAAGAAACAGGTAATATCTACGAAACAGTGGTAATTATATCCAAAAGGGCAAACCAGATCAGCATGGAGCTGAAAGAGGAGCTGAACAGGAAGCTGGAAGAGTTCACTTATTACACAGATAATCTTGAAGAGGTTTTTGAAAACCGCGAACAGATTGAGATATCCAGGTTTTATGAGCGCCTTCCAAAGCCATCCCTGATTTCACTGCAGGAGTTTAAGGATGGCGAGATCTATTTCCGCAATCCTTCAAAAGAAGAATCCTGATAGAATTTCCAAACTAACGGGTAATGAAACTGGAAGGCAAAAAGATCATTCTCGGTATTACCGGAAGTATTGCAGCCTATAAGTCAGCAGTACTGGTCAGGCTCCTTGTAAAGGAGGGTGCCGAGGTGAAAGTCATTCTCACACCCTATGCCAAAGAATTCATTACACCCGTTACACTGGCTACTTTATCGAAAAACACCGTTTTGTGTGATTTCTTTTCCTACGATGACGGGTCATGGAACAGTCACGTAGAGCTTGGTGTATGGGCAGACCTGATGCTTATAGCACCAATTACTGCCAATACCATCGCCAAAATGGCAAACGGCATATGTGACAATCTTCTGCTGACCACTTACCTTTCTGTTCGTTGCCCGGTAATGATAGCACCGGCAATGGATTACGATATGTTCAGGCATCCTGCTACTCTTAAAAATATCGAAACGCTTAAATCCATCGGTAACATTATTGTTGAGCCTTCAAGCGGGGAACTGGCCAGCGGCCTTCACGGCAAGGGAAGGATGGAAGAACCCGAAATAATTGTTAACAGGGTGGTTGAATTTCTTGAAAAGAGAGATAAGCAAAAAAAAAAAAGCTTGAGGGAAAGTTAATCCTTGTAACCGCAGGACCTACACATGAAGAGATTGATCCGGTCAGGTTTATCGGGAACCACTCTTCAGGCAGGATGGGATATGCCATAGCCGAAAGTCTTGCGCGGGAAGGTGCAGACGTAGTGCTTGTCAGCGGCCCTGTCAACATGAAAGTTTATCATCCTGACATTGTACTTGTTAAGGTGCGTAGTGCTTCAGAGATGTATAAAGAGTGCATAAAAGTTTTTGCGGATTGTGACGGGGCAATACTGGCGGCTGCAGTTGCGGATTTTACCCCGGCAAGGGTGTCAGGAACAAAAATTAAACGCGGAAGTGATAATTTGCGTATAGAGCTTGAACCTACCGAAGATATTGCAGCCGAGCTTGGCAGACAGAAAAAGAAAGGGCAGGTTCTGGCAGGTTTTGCCCTGGAAACCGATAATGAAAAGGAGAATGCCCTGCGCAAAATTGAAAATAAAAACCTCGATTTTATCGTTTTAAATAAATTGAAGGAGGAAGGTTCAGGCTTCGGGGTGGAAACCAACAAGGTGACCATAATCAATTCCTGTAAGTTTTTTACAAAATATGAACTGAAACCTAAAACCGAAGTAGCTGAAGATATTGTAAATTACCTTGCGGAATACTATAAATGAGAATATTATTTTTCACAATTTTGCTCTTTCTTGTTTCGTTCAGCCTGTCTGCACAGGAACTTCGATGTAATGTGCAGGTAATTACCAACCAGATCCAGGGAACCAACAAGCAGAAATTTGCAACTCTGCAAAAATCTATCTATGAATTCATAAACAGCCGAAGCTGGACAAATCATGTGTTCAGCAATGAAGAGCGCATTGAAGCAAATATACTGATCAACCTTACAGAGGAGATATCCTCCGATGAGTTCAGGGGCACCATACAGATACAGTCGAGGCGCCCTGTATACAATTCATCCTACAGCACAGTTCTTTTCAATTATATGGACAACAACCTTCACTTCCGTTATACTGAGCATGAGCCGCTTGAATTTAGTGAATCAAGGCATATTTCAAATCTCACTTCAATACTGGCGTTTTATGTTTATATAATAATCGGACTGGACTACGATTCTTTCTCGCTCAACGGCGGAACGGAATTTTTTCAGAAGGCGGAAACCATTGTGAGCAATGCCCAGAATGCACCGGAAAGAGGATGGCGCTCTTTTGAAAGCAACCGTAACCGGTACTGGCTTATTGCCAATCTTCGCGATTCCAGGTACGCACCTTTAAGGGAATGGAACTACAGATATCACAGAACGGGACTTGATATGATGAGCGAACGCCCTTCTGATGCCCGCCGGGAAACTGCCGAAAGCCTCGAGCTTCTTCAAAAGGTATACAGGGAGAAACCCGATCCGTTCATGCATGTTTTGCAGGTTATGATTAATGCAAAATCGGATGAGCTGGTAAATGTCTTTTCTGAATCCAATCCGGAGGAAGCTGCAAGGGTAGCAGCAATTCTCCGGGAAATCGATCCGGCCAATACTCCAAAGTACCAGCAAATAGTGCAGACCCGGTAATGAGTTTAGTTTAGCAGCTTTATTATTTACTAAGGTGTCAAAAAACAAGAACTGTAGTTTGATGAAATTTTTGTATTTTTAATTACTGCAAAAAGTTGATAAAATGCTTCGTTCACTTTATATTCAGAATTACGCCCTGATTAATGAGCTTGACATAGATTTTAAGGAAGGGTTTTCGATTATAACAGGTGAGACCGGTGCCGGAAAGTCGATACTGCTTGGTGCCCTTTCCCTTATACTGGGTCAGCGTGCCGACACATCGGTGCTTCAGGACAAATCAAAAAAATGTATAGTAGAAGGCTCATTTCAAATCAGTAATTATAATCTGGATAGTTTTTTCAAAGAAAATGACCTCGATTATTCAGATTTTACAACAGTAAGAAGGGAAATAAACGAAAGCGGCAAATCAAGGGCTTTTATCAATGACACTCCTGTTAACCTTCAAAAAGTCAGGGAACTGGGAAAAAGCCTTGTTGACATCCATTCACAGCATCAAAGCCTGGTTGTGGGCGACAATCTCTTCCAGTTGAGTGTACTTGATTCTCTGGCCGGAAACGGCACCTTGCTGAATAAGTATACCGGGGCTTTCAACAAATACAGGGGAGCGCTTAAAAATTATGAAACACTTACAGAAAAAGCCCGCCAGGCGGAATCGGACCTGGATTACTACCAGTTTCAGCTAAAGCAGTTAAATGAAGCCCGTTTGCAGAGAGGAGAACAGGAGGAACTGGAAGAGGAGTTGAAGGTGCTGACAAATGCCGAAGAGATAAAATCAACGCTTACCAGGACAAATGATGTACTTACTGGAGAAGAGACTTCACTGATAAATTACCTGAAAGATGTTGCCGCAGGTCTGGCAAAAATAGAATCATTTTTGCCAGATATACCCGGACTGTACGGGAGGATGGAGAGCTCTATAATTGAGCTGAAGGATATATCTGATGAGGTTGCCGGCCTTGAAGAAAAGGTGGAATTTGATCAGGGTAGGGCGGAGCTTATAAATGAGAGGCTTGATCTGATCTATTCTCTTCAGCAAAAGCATCATGTTTCATCAGTTGAAAAACTGATAGAAATACGCGACGAACTTGAGGGAAAGGTTAATGATATTGATACGGCGGGTATCAGAACCGAAGAAGCCAGAAAAAACCTTGAAATATGCGAAAAGATGATGGAGGAGCTGTCGCAGAAGCTTACCTGTAGCAGGAAAGCGGTTACAGGGAAACTTGAAGAATGGATGGTTGAACAACTCAAGCAGCTCGGTATGCCCAATGCAACATTCAGGGTGGATCATCACAAACTCGATAACTTCACTCCTTATGGCAGGGATACTGTGAAATACCTTTTTTCGGCAAACAGAAAAACCGAGCCAATGGAGCTTTCAAAAGTTGCATCAGGTGGTGAGATATCTCGGGTGATGCTGAGTCTCAAATCGCTCATAGCAAGTTCAAGATCATTGCCGACCATAATATTTGATGAAATAGATGCGGGAGTTTCAGGCGAAATAGCAGATAAGACGGGCCGCATACTTAAGCAGATGTCAGATAATTTACAGCTTATCAATATAACCCACCTGCCCCAGATAGCAGCAAGGGGCGATTACCATTACCTTGTTTACAAGACCGATGGTGATGATGCAACCCACACAAAGATAAGGCTGCTCGGTGAAAAAGAGCGGGAAGTGGAAACTGCAAGGATGCTCAGCGGTGAGGGTCTGACAGAGGCAGCGATGGTCAATGCAAGGGAGCTTCTCAGGAACAATTAACCTGCGTAAATTTTTGAACAGCGGCAATGGTATTTCTCTTTAAGTCTTTTACCTGACAGCTACAAAATTTATTTTCCCAGGCACGCTTTTTCACTTTTTATTTATCAAATTGAAAATTTCGTGTATATTCACGAGATAAATAATCACAGATTAACTAAAATATGTCAATATGAAACTTTTCAGAACTTTTTTCACAATTACAGCAGCTATTGCAATGCTTGCTTCCTGTTCACCTGCACCAGAACAGCCTTCCGGAGCGCTGTATATAATCGGCGGCGGCTCCAGACCCGAAAGTATGATGAAAGAGATGGTTGAAATGGCCGGTCTTGAAGACGGGAATAAATACGGTATAGTGCTTCCCATGTCAAGTGGAAATACAGAAAGTGCTTTTCAAAGTATGTACCGTGAGCTGACCGGTCTCGGGGCAGTCAATATTTACAATTTCAATGTAGAGGAAGGGGAGGTTGTCCCTGAATCACGCCTTGACTCCATAAGGAATGCAGATTTCATTTACATGACCGGGGGGGTGCAAAGCCGGTTCATGAACGTTGTAC
>SLCF01000083.1 GCA_007125955.1 Bacteroidales bacterium
AGCGGCTTAAATATAAATGGAAGCATATAATATGCTGACTAATAAACATATAGATGATTTTAATATAAATTAATGCGCTTGAGCAGTAATAACTTAAGTCAAGTGCGAAACTTTAGTTAATGAGTAATACAACTATTTATAAAAATACAATTTTTTATTAATATTTTAACCCTGTAATGTTAGAAAACAGAGCCGGCATTTTGACTGTTTCTAAAATTAATTAGACTTCAGTCAAACAGACTTAATTTAAAACCTGAATCAACATTGCTACCATTTAAATTCATAACCAATTCCCCATTCAAAATAGTCTGCGATTGCAAACCAGTGGTGTTTTATTGAAAACTGTGCCACCAGGTTGTTTCTGAAAGAATATTTCACTCCCAAACGGTTTGTGAAAAGGGGAGTTTCTTCAGAAGGTTTATATATGTACAAACCGGGATGAAGTATGAATGAAATGGGTCCCTGATCGAGTTGCAGGGAAAGATGTACGGAGGATTGAAAAGGAGCGGGTGGCTCCTCATCTTCTGTTGTAATGTGGGGGAAGTGCGCCCATGTATCATTGTAAAAAAAGTTTATACCCATACCTATCCTTTTTTCCGGTCTGTATATAAAGTTGTAGTCAATTATGAAACTGGATGTGAGAATCTGATGATCCATTGTCCTGTGCACCTGCTTGATCCCGGGAGCCAGCATAATGGTGAACCGGTTCCTTTCACTGACTTTTTTTTCCCTGGTTATAAGCATTGCCCCGGAGTGCCTGTGGCCGGAAAGGTAATTCAGTCCGGCATGAAAGGTAAGTAAATTCAGTCCCTGGTTGGGGGCAACTATAATTCCGTTTGAAATATGGTGAAATGATATTCCAGGCCTGAGAACCCACCTGTCCTGAAAAACAGTTATTTCTCCAATCAATGACAACTGCCCGTAAGCATTAAGATGCGAACCGATAGCGGGATTCAAAAGGTTGTCCCGGCCATGCTTCTTTGTGGCATAAGCAGGTCCTAACCCGATTTTTAAACGGACAGGGATCCTTTTTATTAAACGGGGGGTTAACATCCCCATATAGGCGGCATGCATATTACCAAACACCTCATGGTTCCCAAGGCCCGAAAATATATAACCTGCCCCCAGAATTGAATTCCCTGTCTGCTCTGCACCTCCAGGGTTGAACCATGTCATAAGTTCAAAACCCTTAATATTTTCCTGATTGAGAACTTCCAGCACGTCGTGATGGGGCATCATTGCACCATAGTGAAGGTTCAGGTCGTATAGAAGATAGCCTTTCTCACCCGGTGTTCCCGCAAAGATCTGCATCCGGGGTGAAAAGGCAAAAAGAAGGGCTGCCAAAAATACTAAGTGTTTAAGATGATGAATGTCAGAATTATTCAAAATATTTATATTTGTTAAAGAATACTATACAATAAAGCATGCGGATTTATCCTTTTGGTTACTTCATAATGCCGGTGAAATTTTTGAAACTCAACTTTCTCTTTGACAAAACGAAAAACCAATATATGCAAATATGACAAAAGACACAAAACAACACAAAGAACAGGCTGCAGAAGAACCAGCACATAAACAGCTTCGTAACCTGGGTAAAACAGATCTTTTATTATCACCTGTAGGATTGGGTACATGGCAATTCAGCAAAAGAAAGAATCTGGCCGGAAAATTCTGGCCTGAATTGTCTGATAAGGAAAGTATTGATATAGTACATACAAGCTATGAAAATGGGGTCAACTGGTTTGACACAGCCGAGTTATATGGAAACGGTGAGTCGGAAAGGACCTTGGTTCGCGCATTGAAAGATGCCGGGGTTAAAGATGCAAATGTGGTAATTGCCACGAAATGGTCTCCCATCTTCAGGACTGCCGGTTCTATAATTAAAACTATTGATGCCCGGCAAAAGTCTCTTGACGGTTATACTATTTCATTGCACCAGATTCATAATCCCATGTCCTTTTCATCAATAAAAAAGGAGATGGAGGCTATGGCAGTTCTAGCAGACCAAAAAAAAATAAAATACATCGGTGTCAGCAACTTTTCAGCAAATCAGATGCGAAAAGCTTACGAGGAGTTGAATCGACGGGGACATGTTCTGGCATCCAACCAGGTGAGGTATAATCTTCTTTACCGGAAAATTGAATTCAATGAAACTATGAAAGTTGCCAAAGAGCTGGGAATTGCCATTATTGCCTATTCTCCTCTTGCGCAGGGGGTGTTGACAGGGAAATACCATGACAATCCTGAAAGTATCAGGACTGAAAAAGGATTCCGGAAATTAATGCCTTCCTTTAAGCAGAAGGGGCTGGTGAAAAGCCGCCCTTTGGTAGATTTATTAAGGAATATTGCATTAAAACATGAAGCTACACCTGCACAGGTTGCTTTAAACTGGGTTATTAATTTTCATGGTAAAGACGTATTTGCCATTCCGGGTGCCAGGAACACAGAGCAGGCTATAAGCAATGCCGGGGCAATGCAAATAAAATTATCAGAGGATGAAATGAACCAGCTGGATGAGGTGAGCAGGAAACTGAATAACTGATAATCCGGAAAAACTAATGATTTACTAAGTTATCCATTCAATTTTGCCGGTCAAATGTAAGGAATCGCTTTTTCATACGACTGTTATGTAAAAAAAATTTTTAATTATGAAAAAGCAAAAAATTTTCCTGGTTGCCATACTTCATATGGCGTTATTAAATACTTCAATGTCATGTGGTAAAGATTCTGAACCTGCTAATAACAATAACTTAACTACTTCAAGAGTGAGTGGGGAGTGGCTGATTCCCACCAATGAGGTATTTGAGGGCGGGCCAGGCAAGGATGGTATTCCCGCATTAAGCAATCCTGAATTTACCGGTCCTGATGAAGCATTATATATGAGTGACAGTGACCTTGTTCTTGGATTGGTTCACAATGGCATTGCCCGTGCTTTCCCGCATAATATACTGGACTGGCACGAAATAGTGAACGACAGCTACGGTGATCTTCACCTGTCTGTTATCTACTGTCCCCTCACCGGTACGGGAACTTTATGGAACCGGAATATTAACGGGAATGTCACAACATTTGGTGTTTCAGGATTGCTCTACAATTCCAATATAATTCCATACGACCGAGAAACGGACAGTAACTGGTCACAAATAATGCTGAAAGCTGTAAACGGAAAGCTAAAAGGAGAAAACGCCGAAGATTTTTTTATTCTTGAAACAAGATGGGATACATGGAAAGAGATGTACCCGAAAACCCGGGTCTTGTCAGATAATACAGGATACAACAGGGATTATGACAGATATCCATATGGAGATTATAGAACGAGCAGTTCGCTCTTCTTCCCGGTCAGCAACGAAGACAATCGTTTGCACAGAAAAGAAAGAGTTCTGGGGGTTTTGATCGATGGTAACGCAAAGGCATTCAGCATTGAGGAATTCGGCTCCTCAATATCATTGATCCATGATACATTTAATGAAGAAAACCTTGTAATTGCAGGAAGCAAAGAGAAGAATTTCATTGTGGCCTTCAAAACGGAAACCGAAGATGGGAATACGCGCGATTTCACCGCTGTACAAAACAAATTGCCGGTTATTATGAAAGATGAGGAAGGAACGTTGTACGATCTGTCCGGACAAGCTGTTGACGGTCCGGGAAAAGGAAACAGGCTTGTCCCGGCAACTCAGTTTATGGGATACTGGTTTGCCTGGGCAGCCTTTTACCCTGAAATTAAGCTGTATTAATATACGGCAGATATTTTCGGAAACACCTTTCTATTCGATGCAAGTAATAAAATCGGTGAAAAAACAGATTAACAGACCTAAAGATGCCGGTCTCAAATAAATAATTGCTGACATATTATTGTTCACTATTTTGTTAGTTTTATCAGGGAAGTTATCTTTGATTATAAATTTTGCAAAATGGGGAAGTTTAAGAAACCCGACATTGCCGGATGGGTAGAATCCTTTTCCGGAGAATTATATTCATGGGCGTTGTATAAAGTCTCCGACCCCGAACTGGCTAAAGATCTTGTGCAGGATACTTTCCTTGCAGCAGCAGAGAAAATGGAAAGCTTCCGGGGTGAAAGCACTCCAAAAACATGGCTGTTCGCAATACTCAATAACAAAATTATAGATCATTACCGAAAAAAGCTTAAACAGCCTGTAAATAAGGATAATCAGATTTTTTCAAAATTTTTTAATGAAGATAAGAGATGGAAAACAGGGAATGTTCAGGCTGAATGGCATGAAGAAGAAAGTAACCTTTTGGATAATACTGAATTCCTTAATGTTTTAAAAAAATGCCTGGATGAATTGCCCGATAAATGGAGTGCCTGTATACAACTTAAGTTCCTGGAAAATAAAAAAGGAGAAGAGATTTGTCAGGAAACAGGAATTACCCCTTCTAATTACTGGCAGATTATTCACAGGTCAAAATTACAATTGAGGGATTGTCTTGAATCGAGCTGGTTTGATGCCTTTAATGAACCACTGCCTTAAAGCAATCTGATCATGAAGAAACTCTAAAGCCGGCAGACAAAAAATAGAGGACTATGAAAAGAAAATTAATGCAGTTACTATTTCTCTCCTGTCTTAAGGCAACTGAGATAATTGAGAAGAGATTGTATTTCAGGATCTCATTTATAGAGAAACTGCAGCTAAAAGTCCACAAGATGATGTGCGATGCCTGTACTCTTTATGATAAACAAAGCCTTTTTATGGACAGGGCAATTGAAGCTGTTAATAAAAAAGAGAGTGCCAAAAACATTGAACCGGCAAAGGAAGAAATTGATTTGCTTAAAAAGAGAATTTCCGATAAGCTGGCCGATACAGGCAGTTCCGAGTAACTACCGCAAATTTAGAAAAATATGAGTGAGCCTGTTCAATATTATTCCACAAACCTGAAGACTGAAAAACTAAATTTTCGTGATGCATTGCTAACCGGTCAGGCTCCTGACAGAGGATTGTTTATGCCTTCCAAAATACCGGTTTTAAGCAGAGAGGAGCTTCGGGAGATGTCAAAAATGCAATACTATGAAATTGCACATATTGTGGGACAAAAATTCCTCTCTGCCGAGATCCCCTCTTCCGAACTTCTTAATATAGTGCAGGATGCCTATAATTTCCACGTGCCAATTGAAAGGGTATACAACCGGAATTACGTTATGCGTCTCGACCAGGGCCCAACAGCTTCGTTTAAAGACTTTGCCGCCCGTATGATGGGATATCTGATGCAATATTTCCTTTCGCTTGAAAACAGGGAACTGCTTATACTTACCGCTACTTCAGGTGATACAGGAAGTGCAATTGCAAATGCCTTTTACGGTCTTGACAACATAAAGGTAGCTATACTCTATCCAAAGGAGGAGGTAACGGAAAGACAACGAAAACAAATGACTACTCTTGACAAAAACATCCGTGTTATTTCAGTTAAGGGTAAATTTGACGATTGCCAGGCTATGGTGAAAAAAGCCTTTGCCGATAAGAATCTTTCCTCTCTGCCTATGTCTTCAGCCAATTCCATTAATATTGGCAGGCTGATACCCCAATCAATATACTATATTTATGCCTATGCAATGCTTGCCGGCGAGAACAGTGATGAGGGGATACTTTTTTCAGTACCTTCCGGTAATTTCGGAGATCTGATGGGAGGGCTGATAGCAAAAGGTATGGGGGTTCCTGTAAGGAGGTTTGTGGTGGCAACAAATGAAAATGACGAGGTGCCGGTTTACTGGCAGACCGGTCAATACAGAACTATTGTGCCATCAAGGAATTGTATATCCAGTGCAATGAATGTGGGTCATCCCAGTAATATGGCCAGGGTGGTTGCAATGTATGGTGGTGTAATGGATGAAAAAGGAGTTATTCATAAGGAACCGGACCTGAAGAGAATGAGAGAGGATATGTATGCAGTCAGTGTAAGTGATAAAGAAACCAGAGAGACGATCAGAAAAGCATGGGACTCCCATCAATTGCTGCTTGAACCTCACGGAGCAGTTGGCTGGAGGGGGCTTCACAAAAATTTTGATTTTCACCACGAAGATGCCCTGCCGCAACAGCTGAATGTTTGTCTGGAAACTGCACATCCGGCAAAATTCCCCGGAGAAATTAAAGAAATTCTAGGTATTGATCCTGAACTGCCAGAGAGCCTCCATGACCTGGATGGGAGGGAAGAGACCTTTTATACAATTAACAACGATTACAGCGAATTTAAACAATATTTAACCGACAATTACTAAACAAAATCAAACAGTATGCATGTTGTATGTTCCGATCTGGAAGGAGTATGGGTACCAGAAGTATGGATTAATGTAGCTGAAAAAACCGGGATTGATAAGCTCAAATATACTACCCGTGACATTAAAGACTATGATGAATTAATGCAGTACCGGTTAAAGATCCTGAGTGAAAATAATTTGAAGATCAGCGATATCCAGAGGGTCATTTCAACTATTGAACCCTTTGACGGAGCATTGGAGATGATCAGATGGTTAAAAAAAGTTACACGTCTTATTGTGGTCTCCGATACCTTTGTTGAATTTGCTGACCCGCTGATTGAAAAGCTTGAGAGACCAACCCTCTTTTGCCACAATCTTAATATAGATAAAGAGGGGAATATTCGCAGCTATCAGCTGCGGCAAAAGGATCCCAAAAGAATGGTCGTAAAAGCCCTGAAAAGCATCAACTATAAAGTTATCGCTTTTGGTGATTCGTTCAATGATGTATCCATGCTAGAAGAAGCTGATGAACCTATCTTATTTCGGCCACCACAGAATGTGATCGATGATTACCCCTGTTTCCCTTTAGTTCATGAATATGATGAGTTAAAAAAGCTTTTAACTTATTTGATGAATAACTCCGGCTAACCGGTCATGATTGTCTGTTTCAAAAATTTGGCCGGGGGTGTTCTCCCGGTAAAGGATGGATTGTAAACTAAGGGAATGAAATAATTATATGATAAATCAAACCGATATCCTTCGAAATACTTATATATAACAATTTAACCCTGAAAATATTAAAACATGAAAATAGCAGTAATATATGGGTCAAACCGTACAGAAAGGCAGGGTATTAAAGCAGCCAGGTTTATTCTGAACAAATTAAAAGAAAGGGGTCTTGATACCGAGTTTGTTGACAGTATGGTATTTAAATTGCCATTACTGGATAAAATGCACAAAGAGTACCCTGTAGGCGAGGCTCCTGAAATGATGGAAAAGCTCCATGTGATTTTAAAGGACGCAGACGGATTTGTGATTGTATCAGGTGAATATAACCACAGTGTCCCACCGGCTTTAAAAAATTTGCTGGACCACTTTCAATCCGAATATTTTTTTAAACCGAGTGCAATAGTTTCATATTCAGCCGGAGCATTTGGTGGCTTAAGGGCAGCTGTGCATTTAAGGGCACTTTTAGCCGAGCTGGGCATGCCGAGTATCCCGTCAATTTTTCCGGTACCCGCAGTACAAGATTCATTCGATGATGATGGTAAAGCTCTGGACGAAAATTTTAATAAGTGGGTTGTCAGATTCATAGATGAGTTTCAATGGTATTTATCCGCTTTCAGGTCACAGAGAGAAAAAGGATTGCCGTATTAATTTTGAACCTGTTTGAAGTTCAATATTAATGAATAACCGGAAGGACAATTATTCAGATAACCATTAGTACAATAATAAAGAATAATATCTTAGCCCGGGGCCTTGTTTTTTAAACCGGTTTCTTTTTAAGACAGTTTATTAAATAGATTTTTGTGTCAGGTTATTTCATTTCTGCGACAAATAACATAAATATTGTCTAACTAAAAATTGCAGATATGAAAACTCTAGTATTAATCTTGTCGTTAGTAGCATTTATTTCCTTAACCGGTAAAACTCAAACCCAGGCGAAAGTGATTGCCGTTGTTAATGAAGCCGAGTGGTGCGGCACTTGCCAGAAGCATGGAGAGCGTGCTATGTCTGTACTTACGGAGAACAATCCCGATGGGAAGGTCCTTTTCATTATGAATAATGTTACAAATGATGAAACAAAAAAGAACTCGGAAGAAAAACTGAAAGAATATGGTTTGGACGAAGTGATGAATGACCATAAAGCTACGGGGGTTGCTTATTTTTTTAATGCCGAAAACAATCTCCTTGTAAACCGTATAAGCCTGAGCCGAAAAGACCAGGAGCTTATCGAAGCGATACAGACTGCAATAAAAAAAGTGAAAAATTTAGAGTAACAGTATCTTAACGGCCAATATTTTGGTTGTTAACTTTGCAGTAAACAAAAAATCCTGATTCTTTATATCAGGATTTTTTGTGTGTGCCGTGCATGGTATATAACTTGGTGGTGCAAGTCCACTATGGGGGTTCATAATCGCCAACCATTAGCTAAGGGCAAGGGTGTCCATCGCGAGGTGGAATCTGAAGGAAG
>SLCF01000044.1 GCA_007125955.1 Bacteroidales bacterium
CCAGTTTCAGGCATGCCATGAGGCAGCACCACAACCGCACAATATATGCAGGTCAGTTACCTCCTACCAACATACTCAATCCTGTTGCATGGGCAAGGTTCATCAAGGCACTGCGTGAAGGCCAGCTTAAAATAGAATAAGTGTAAGCCATTCCTTAAGATAGTATTTTTTCAGTGGTGACACCCATCCCATTTACACTATATTTGAAGAAGATTTAAGAGAGTCCCCGTGAAAACGGTCTCAGGTGTGGTGTTCATCCCATTTACCCCTGAATACAATCCGCTCAAGGGGTTTTCTTGTCCTTTCCGCTTTTTCCCTCTCTTTTAGGTCGGCTGACAACTCTTCGGGATCACCCGGGTAGCCGACGGCAATCATGGCAACCGGTTCGTATTCTTCAGGTATTCCAAGAACCTCCGCGGCATCTTTCTTTCTGAACCCTCCCATCTGATGCACATAAAGTCCCATATCCATAGCCTGAACTATTAGACTTCCCACTGCAAGTCCTACATCATGACGCGCATAATAGTTTGCAGATCCCCTGGAAGTCTCTTTTTTTGCAATGCTTAAGATGAGAAGCGGAACATTTTTAACCCATTTCTTGTTCCCATCCGCCAGTGTTTCAAACATTCGTCCGAATTCCTCACGGTTACCGGCTGATGCATAAATAAACCGCCATGGTTGCTCATTAGAACTTGACGGTGCCCACTGCGCTGCCCTGAACAGCCTTATTAACTTCTCCTCCTCAACCGTACGGGTTGAAAAAGCTACGGGACTGCGGCGTTTTTGCAATAGTGGATGGATGGGATAAATTTCTTCTTTCATATAGCTTTTGTTATTTATTTCAAAAATTTATTTGCCTTTATGAAAATATGCAATTATTACAAAAGAGCCCTCACCTTTGTTTAAATATTTTAAATGGTTAAATTTGGAAAAGTAATGCAGGCTTTTTACAGAGCCAAAAGAGGAAAAACAACTATATATAAATTTTTGAATTCTAAAATATACAAGATTATGGCAAAGATGAAAACAGAAGATTATATCAAGCGCGAAGAAAAATTTGGTGCACATAACTACCACCCTATCCCTGTCGTACTCGAACGCGGCGAAGGAGTATTTCTCTGGGATGTGGAAGGAAAACGCTATTTCGATTTTCTTTCTGCCTACTCGGCTGTAAACCAGGGGCACTGCCATCCGAAAATTATCGGTGCCCTCAATGAACAGGCCGGAAAGCTTACATTGACTTCCAGGGCTTTTCACAACAGCTGCCTGGGTGAATTTGAGGAGTATATCACCAAATACTTTGGTTTTGACAAGGTGCTGCCCATGAATACAGGGGTTGAAGGAGTTGAAACAGCTCTTAAGCTTTGCCGTAAATGGGCCTATAAAAAGAAAGGTATTGAAGAAGGAAAGGCAAAAATCATTGTCTGCGAAAATAATTTTCACGGACGTACTATAGCTGCAGTATCCATGTCAACAGACCCGGATGCCAGAAAGGACTACAGTCCATACACTCCCGGATTTGTTAAGGTTCCCTATAATAACATTGACGCTCTTGAAAAGGAGCTGAAAGACCCCAATGTTGCAGGATTCCTTTTAGAGCCCATCCAGGGAGAAGCCGGAGTTTATGTGCCGGATGACGGCTACCTGAAAAAAGCTTCGGAGCTTTGCAAAAAAAACAATGTACTTTTTATTGATGATGAAGTGCAGACAGGCCTGGCACGTACAGGGAAATTGCTTGCATGCGATCACGAAGATGTCCGTCCCGACATCCTTATACTGGGCAAAGCCTTGTCTGGCGGAGTATTTCCTGTTTCTGCAGTTCTTGCCGACGACGATATTATGCTTACGATAAAACCCGGAGAACACGGCTCTACATACGGAGGAAATCCGATTGCGGCAAAGGTTGCAATTGCGGCACTTGAGGTTATAAAGGAAGAAAATCTTGCAGAAAAAGCTGAAAGGCTTGGGAAAATCTTCAGGGATGAACTGAAAAAGATCGATTCGGAAATGATTGAAATTGTGAGGGGAAAAGGACTTCTTAATGCGGTGGTTGTTAAGCCAAAAAACGGAAAAACAGCAATGGATGTATGCCTGAAGATGAGTGAGCACGGAGTGCTTGCCAAACCCACACACGGACACATTATCAGGTTCGCACCTCCCCTTGTGATAAATGAAGAGCAACTGAGAGAAGCATTGCAGCTGATAGAAAAATCGATCAGATTCTTTGATTAGCAAAATGATTTGTTACCGGGACGCAGGAATACTGTTCCGGCATCACCCTTAAGAAATGGGGGGTGAATCGTAAGCCCGGAAATAACAAGCTTATGATCCACCCCTTTTTTAATTTGGCTTTTAAGGTTATGAGAGCAATTACTGGTAAAATAGCTTTAATGACATCTCTCCTGTTGATTCCGGTTTTTAATGCTTTTGCTGAAGAGGAAAGAGACCCGGGGTTTTTCCGCAACCTTTATATTCAACCTGTTATGCACTACGGAGGTGTTTGGGCACACCGTAGTGATCTGAGGGTTTTCTCCTCTTACGGGTTACCATGGTTCGAGCTGAATGTCGGAAGAGAAAAGACCGGCAGGGAGCAATGGGAACAGCTTTACAACTACCCTTCTCTCGGGGCAGGCTTCTCTCGTATCAACCTGGGGCATGATGCACTGGGACAGGCATCTTCACTTTTCGGATACACTGATATAAGACTGACACGCGGCACGAATTTCTCTTCCGGTTTTAAGCTGGCACTCGGGCTGGGACACTTCAACAGAGTATACGACAGTGATACCAATCCTTTGAATGTGGCGGTGAGCACAAATATCAACCTCTACTTCAACCTGGCTTATTTTTTTACCTACAACCTGAACGACCATTTAAGTCTCAGGGCGGGGGCAGGACTGGTTCACTTTTCCAATGGTGCATATAAAAAGCCGAACAGGGGCCTGAATGTTCTGCAAACTTCAATAGGGGTGAAATACAGATTTTCGCCCGACCACCGGTTAATAGAAGAATACATTGAGCCGGCAGAAACAAATTACGGTTTAACCATAGCCCTTACCGGAGGAGTTATGCAACCGGATGCAGGAATGCCGAATTACGGCGTCCACTCTTTTTCACTGAATACAACCCGCCGGTTCAACCACCTGCAGAGATTGGGGCTGGGATTCGACCTGTTTTATAACGAGTATGTTTTTGAGAAGCTGAACGGAGAGGAGATGACATACAGCAAGTGGCAATCACTCCGCAAGGGTGCATATTTGTCACATGAACTGATTTTCAAAAATATGGTTATAGTTGCCAACCTGGGTTTCTATTTCCCTCACGAAATTACTCCACCGACACCATATTACCAGCGAATAGGATTGCGTTATTACATAAGCAAGGGAACACTTCTTAACCTTTCCCTGATAGCCCACAAAGGGAGGGCTGAAGTGGTTGAATGGGGCATAGGGTACTCTTTTTAACTTTTATTAACAACCATCCCACTTATTTATCTTTGCGTTTTTGGAAAGTTTTTTTATTTTGTGAAAAAAATCCGGCTTTCATGGATCGTTCATCAGAACAGTTAATTTATATATAATACTATGAAAAAACCGTATTTAATTATTCCGGCAGCTTTACTGATACTTTCAGCTGTGTCAGTTTTCAACGTGCAGGCACAGGATTACAGAAGCCAGCGTGAGACTATGGTAAGAACACAGATAAGGGCAAGGGGAATCAACCATGGTCCCACAATAAAAGCTATGCGCAATGTTGAACGTCATCTGTTCGTCCCTGCCGTTAGGCGGAACAGGGCTTACGAGGATAATCCGCTCCCTATCGGACACGGACAAACCATATCACAGCCTTTCATTGTTGCTTACATGACCCAGCTTGTAAATCCCGGCGCAGGTGACAAAGTGCTGGAAATAGGAACAGGTTCAGGGTACCAGGCAGCAATCCTTGCCGAAATAGTGGATGAGGTTTATACAATAGAAATAATAGCCGAACTGGGTGAGTCGGCACAGAAACTCCTTAAGGAATTGAATTATGACAACCTGGAGGTGAAAATAGGCGACGGCTACTACGGCTGGAAAGAGCATGCCCCTTTTGACGCCATTGTGGTAACCGCAGCAGCCGAATATATACCTCCCCCGCTGGTAGAACAGCTTAAGGACGGCGGGAAAATGGTTATCCCGGTGGGTTCACCCTTCATGGTACAAAACCTGATGTTGGTAGAGAAGAAGGGCGAAAGAATAACCACCCGAAGCATCATGCCGGTTACATTTGTTCCTTTCACCCGCAAAGAATAATTTCATAGATGTCAAAACGCCTTTTCTATTCAATCGGACTCCTTTCCGCTTCCATTATAGCTTTTCAGCTGATATTGATGCATATTCTATCCATTATGCAATGGAACCATTTTGCCTATATGATAATTTCCGTTGCACTGCTGGGCTTCGGAGCAAGCGGCACACTGCTGGCGCTGAAGAGTAAATGGATGATATCAAGGATAAGGGTAATGCTTCCGTTGCTGATGATATTATGCGGACTGACCATGAGCAGCATCCTTGCCCTTTCAGAAATAATTTTCGGCACCTTCGATTCATACCTTATTTTTGTAGACAGAGACCAGCTCTATTCGCTCGTTTTAACATACCTTGCTTTTTTCATTCCTTTTTTTATCGGTGCACTGGCAATAGGACTGATATATGTTGCATACGTAAAAAAGATAGGGTCGCTTTACTTTGCAGACCTCTTTGGTTCGGGTATTGGCGGACTGGCATCACTACTGCTCTTCTGGACATTTTTCCCGTCACAGCTTCCCGCAGTAATAGCCGTATTTCCCGTTATGGCAGGTATACTGCTCATTCCCCGGGAGAAAAAGGGAATATTTACTGTTATTTCCGTGGCCTCCCTGGCGCTCCCACTGGTTTTATACTTCAATCCGCCTGAACTGAAACTGTCGGAATTCAAAAGTATTTCAAAAGCACTTGATCTTCCCGATGCTGAAATAGTGAAGGAAAGAACAAGCCCATACGGACACATACAGGTAGTGAGGTCTAAATCGCTAAGGTATGCACCCGGTCTGAGCATGAGATTCAAGGGGGAAGTACCTGTGAGGGATGTGATTTACTGTAACGGTGACTGGTTCGGGCCGGTTGTATCATGGTCACGCGAAGACACGACTCATTTCCTGGATTACACCACAAATGCATTGCCGTATGTTATAAACAAGCCTGAACGGGTTATGGTTACCAATTCAGGAACCGGACTTTTCGTGGCTCATTCAATAGTAAAGGGGGCCTCCTCGGTTACCGCCGTAGAGCAGAACAGGGTGGCGGTAGACTTGTTGAAGAATGAGCTTGCACCCGATATTGACTCCCTCTTTTCCCATGAATCTGTCATTTTGGAAAAGCTTCAGCCACGCAGCTACCTCCTTTCAGATACAAGCAGCTACGATCTGATCATTTTGCCTACCATTGAAACTTTCGGCGGCACATCAGGGATACATGCCCTTAATGAACAGTACCTGCTAACACAGGAGGCTTTTATGGACATGTGGGACAGGCTGACAGAAAAAGGAATGATCTCCATAACCACATGGATGGATTACCCCGCCAGAAACACCCTGAAGGTGCTCGGAACACTTATGAATACACTCAGAAGCACAGATGTGGTAAATCCTGAGGAGCACCTTCTTGCTTTAAGGGGATGGGGGACGGTGACATTCGTTCTCAAAAAAAAACCGGTAACAGATGCGCAGATTGAAAAGATCAGGGAGTTCAGCTCATCGATGTATTTCGATCCCTTATTCCTGCCAGGCATAACCAAAGAGGAAAGGGCAGAATACAACATGCTCCAGGATGACAAATTTTTTGAGCTTGCCGACAATATAGTGGAAAGTGAGGAAGAAGCTGAAAAACTCTATTCCGAATATGATTTCAATATTAGACCTGCAACCGATAACCGGCCCTACTTTTCCCAGTTTCTGAAATGGAACAGGCTTTCTTATCTGACTGAGTTTTATGGTGCGTCAACAGTACCATTTCTTGAGATAGGCTACCTTGTTGTGGGAATAACCTTTATCCAGATAACACTGGCAGCTGTTGTACTGATAATACTGCCCCTTTTCTTTATCGGATGGGGGGGGGGATACAGGGCTTTTACCGTTTTGCATTTCAGCGGATTGGGATTGGGTTTTATGTTTGTTGAGATAGTGCTGATACAGCGTTTTATACTCTATTTCGGAAGCCCCATTTATGCGGCGGCAGCCGTATTGTCAGCCATGCTCATTTGCTCCGGGGCGGGAAGTTATTATTCATCGCGACTGCAGGGGAGCCATAAAGAGATAGTCAAAATAAGCGGTGCAGTTATTGTTTTCATTCTTCTATACGGTATTTTCCTTACAGAGATCATTTTATCCACAATAACCTTTCCAATGCTGCTGAAAATAATCTTCTCGATCGGATTGATAGCACCCCTTGCTTTTTTTATGGGAATGCCTTTCCCTCTCGGACTAAGAACATTATCGGTGCAAAATGAAACACTTGTCCCCTGGGCATGGGGTATAAACGGCTGTCTTTCAGTTATCAGCACGGCACTGGCACTTATTATTGCCGTTGAAGCAGGGTTTTTCTGGGTAATGGTGCTGGCTGCTATTGCTTACGGTATTACTCTTTTGGCCAATTATGCAAAAAGTTGAGGCTGTTTCTATTCAACAGGTTTCAGCTCTTCAGTTTCCCTTATGAATATAAAGGCATCATAGCGTTCCGGAAGAACAGTAGGCACATAGTTTCCCGATTCATGAGCCGGACTGTAAACAACTCCTATAGCCCTGTGGCCTCTGAAATCTTTCAGCAGTTCATGCTGACGGTCTTCTTCATCGAAAATAAGGTAAAACTGCTCCATGTCAACCGAACCCAGGATATTTTCATAGCTTCCCTCCATGCCGCGAGGTATTTCCATAATATTCATCCGCGAACCCCAGTTCGTGCCAGCGTTAACCCTGCCGGTATAAGTGCCGAACCCTACAGAAAGTACATTTTCAATGCCTTTATCATCCCTGCTGAGATAGCCGATATTAACCCTCCCTTCAGTATGCATTGGTGTTGCGCGCGAATCGCCGATATGCGTATTGTGCGCCCATACAACACCTTTGCCGTCAGGTGACCTGTAATCCATTATATGCTGTACGGTGTACCACATATGTTTGGCACGGCTGTTCCATGATTCATTGTTGTCAATAACTGCCAGCCTGTAAAACTCCTCAGCATTTTTAACAACTATTGCATTCTGCTTTGCACGAAAATATGCCCTTTCATCCTGCTCCCTGAGCCGGACAGAATTACTTCTTAACAACTCAACAACGCCCTCCAACTCATCCCTGCAGGAACGCCCCCCGCGGGCAACCGAACGGGCATACTCAAACTCGTCGGAGTGCGCTGCAAAACACATCAGCTTATCTTCAATCCTGCCATGATAAGAAGGCATGTATCTGGCAGCGTAAGTGTCAAGATCTTCCATAGCCTGCCACTGACCGTAAACATCCATGCCATAGAAACCAACCCTTTCTCCGGATGAAAGATTGCTGTTGTATTCCCTCATCCATTCTGCAAGTTTAACCACATCCTCATTTGCCCACATCCACTGTGGCCACCTGTCAAATTCGCGGACAACCTCCCTGGCCGAGCCGGCAGCTCCCGGAAGGTCTTTTACATATTTATTCAGCCTGTAGATTGAAGCAAAATCACCTTCAACTGCAATAAACGAAAATCCCTTCTCCTCTATCAGCCTTTTAGATATGGCTGCCCTCCATGAATAAAAGTCACTTGTCCCATGAGTTGCCTCACCGAGCAAAACCAGCTTCCTCCCTCCTGCCAGCTCAACCAGCTCATCCAGATCGGATTTGTCATTAAGCGGTGACGCTTTCTCATTGAAATAAATTATCAGCTCTTCCTTTTCCGGAAGTTCTGAACTGTTGCAGAATGAGAGAAGGGTAAGAGGCAACAGTATAAAAATAATTCCTGAAACATATTTTATGCTCATATGTATATATTTATATTAAATTACTGACCTTATCTATTTATACATTTTTGTTCACATCAATCTTCTGCCGAAGTGTTATGATGATTCATAAACTGCGTTTTTAACAAATTTATAAAAACCGGCAGAGTTTTAATAAATAAATTGAAGTATCTGTCAATCAGATAAAGTCGATGTTTTGCTGAGACAGTTCAATTATTTACCGCTAAAATTTCAAACGTTATTTAAAGGCGGGTTA
>SLCF01000105.1 GCA_007125955.1 Bacteroidales bacterium
AACCTGCCGTCATTTTCCCAGTCAACCGATTCATAGGGATTGTCAATTTCCCATTTTGGCGCGCATCCGGCAAAGAATGATAAAATAAGCAGATAAACTGCCGCTTTACCCCAAAAGTCAAAAATTTGTATAACTGAATATTTTCTGTTGTTCCTCATATAATTGTTATTGATTAAATTATCCGGAATGAATGTATCGTGCCATCCAAAAGACGGCACGATACATGGAGAAAACCACTGCCTTCCTCTTATGGTCTGAATTCCAGTTCAAGTGTCTTGTAATGATGAGCTGCAATAACATCGTCATTGTCAAGCAACGTAATTACAAGGACCGGACGGCTGTCATCTATGTTCGCCTCAATCGCTGTTATTTCAATACTTGCAAAACTGCTGTTTGCCGGGATTGTTGCAGATGTGCCATCAAGTTCAAAATGCTCACCCAAAACCGCTGTACTGTTTTCGGTGTCAATTTCAAAATCAACTGTCAGCGGTTTGTTCTGGTGTGGTCCTATCAGCTGGACGTTGGCGGAATAATAAGTCGCTTCAGACATCCTCAAAGTAAAGTCAGTAGGCCTGAACTCAACCTGCAGCGGACCGTCATATATCACTTCATTGTCAGGAAAGCAACCCGACAGCAAAATGACTGCCAGACCTATAGTCAAAGTTTTTATTAATTGTCTGTATTTCATTATTTTGCTTTTTTTTGTTTTTAATTAGTCATGGGTTTTGGCCCAATTATCAATATCCCGGATTCTGGTTAAGGTGCTCGTTATTCTCAACCTGTGTATCTGATAACGGGGCAAGTATTCTCACATCATCCCACGGCACATCCGGATTAAGGTTCACAGCAGGTTTGGGAACATCCATTGCCCTGCGCTTCAGGTCGAACCACCTGTGTCCTTCAAAAGCAAGTTCCCTTCTGCGTTCATCGTAGATCTCTTCCAGAAGTGCTTCACCAGCCGGGGCGGTTTCATACTCTTCCAGTCCGCGATGAGATCTGAGAAGCTCAAGTGCCTCAACTGCAGCCTCTTCATCGTCAAGCTCGTAATGGGCTTCAGCTTGTATCAGAAGCATTTCAGCTACCCTGAAAACAGGCAGGTGGTCGGTATTCTGACCTACGGTCCCGGTATACTTAAGTATATAGGGATAACCGTCTGTATGCACTTCAAACAGGTTGTTCCTGAGATCCTCATCATCGTAAAGAGCAAGCAGCTCAGCCGACGGGAGGGCATCAAACCAACCGGGCGGCGGGTGTGTCACAGCATTGAGTGACCCGCTGCTACCGTGAAAGGTGTCAAAAGAGAGCTCAAATATTGATTCGGGGTTTGGCAATATATCAAAAATATTATCATAATCATTGAAATCGACCAGCCCCCCTTTTGCCCTGGAGAAAGCTTCCTCTGCATGATTAAGGGCATCAGCCCATCTTTCCCAGTAGAGATAAAGCCTGGCAAGGCCTGCATGTACTGCTGCCACGTCTGCAAAATAGACGCTTCCGCGGTCGTTTCCTTCAAGCAGTTCAAGGGCATCCAGGAAGTCCATTTCAGCCTGCTGATATCCATCCAGTACAGTTCCGCGCGGACGGCGGTCGGCTGCACTGAGGCCAAGCGTAGGCTCAGTTCTCATTATAACCCCTTCGTTCCAGTCGTTTATCTTCGGGTGATTAGGCTCATAGGCGTAAACACGCAACATCTCATGATATGCCATACCACGAAGGAAAAGAGCTTCACCTTTCAGCCTGTCGCGGTGTGACTGGCTTGTTTCGGTTTCATCAGCTCCATTAATTATAATGTTTGCTTCGTTTATCAACCTGTAGGCAGTTGACCACAAACCGGTTGTAAAATGGGAGCCGTGTGCATTTTCAGCCTGGGTACCAAATCTTCCGGAATTTACGGGGTGAAGCTCGGAATTATCCGCCAGAACTTCAGGTCCTGCCATAATCCAGTACCTGTACATGTTATCCGACCTTATACGGGCATAAGCCGAGGTCAGCACTGCATCCATACCGCTGGCCGACTGTATAATCTGGTCGGAACTTGCAGCAACGGTAGGTTCCGTATCCAGCAACCCGTCACACGAAGCGGCAAACGATACAAGCAAAGTGCTGATTGCAAATATTTTGAAATATCTTTTTATCATAATAATCTCTATTTATTGTTAAAATTGAAGGTTAAGCCCAACGGTGATCTGGCGTGACTGGGGATAATCCCCTGTAGCGGTACCAACCATTTCAGGGTCACCGTAAGGGTAGTTTGTCCAGGTAATAAGATTCCTTCCCTGCACAAATGTCCTGACAGAGCTAATATTATAACCTTGTATCCATTGAGCAGGAAGCGAATAATTGAGTCTTACCTCTTTCAGACGAATATAGGATGCATCCCTCCAGAAAAGTGAGGAATTGTAATGGCTGCTGCTTCCCGGGAATGAGCTGGAAATATAGTGCCTTGGTATTTCAGTCATATCACCCGGCTCCTGCCATGCCAGTTCCGCTACACGGTTCAGAAGTCCCCTTTCAGTTCTTACTGATTGCATACGCCTGCCAATTGTAGAATTGTAGGTTCCTCTTCCATATTCATACTGGAAAAAAGCTGTTAGGCTGAAGTTCCTGTAGTCAAACCTGTTGGTAAGTCCACCGTAAAAGTCGGGTGAGTAATTACCGATATGCTGGTATTCCGAGCTTGTCCTGCGGTATGTCAGATGCCCGTCAGTATCATACCAGAAAACCCTTCCGTCTGCCGGATTGATACCTGCATACTTCATGTGCCAGCGGATGTCAATGGGATAGCCTACTCTTGTGGAACTGCCAAGTATATCATGCCCGTCAACAAGTTCAACAATCTCATTTTCCTGGTGTGTGAAGTTGAAATTGGTATTCCAGCTGAAATTGTCAGTTGTCACCCAGCGTGCGCCAATTTCCAATTCCCATCCAAGATTATCAACCACACCGGAATTTCTGGCAATGCTTGAAAAACCGCTGTCTGTCGGCAGCCACGCGTTCAACAGCAGGTTCCTGTTCCTCTGGTTGAACCAGTTTACACTACCATACAGGCGATTGTTCAAAACTGCATACTCAAACCCGATATCTAACGTCCTTGCCTCTTCCCATGTAAGAAGATCGTTCCCGAGGCCGGAAGGCCTGAGGCCGGTTGCTCCTTCATATGTGCCGCCGCTTCCGAAAAGGGAAAGCGCTGCAAAATCGCTTATGCTTGAGTTACCGGTAATACCGTAGCTGGTTCTGATTTTCAGCTGGTTTATAAATTCAAACTGCTGCATAAATGGTTCTTGAGTCAATTCCCATGCAAGAGCTCCCGAATAGAAGAGTCCCCACCTGTTTTCACTTCCAAAGCGGGAAGAACCGTCATACCTCACATTGGCCGTTAAATAATACTTTCTGTCAAATACATAATCGGCCCTGGCAAAGAAACCTGCAAATTTGGAGTGCGAAGTCCTTCCGGAAATACCCGTTTCCTCAGCGGCAAGGTCAAGCTGGGTAAATATGGGGTTGGGAAATTGCTGGCCGCTGGCCCTGAAGCTTTCCCTGTCATTCTGCCTGTACTCAAAACCACCAAGCAGGGTTACCGAATGCTGGTTGAAAGATTGCTGAAATTCGACTATCTGATTGGTATTGAAGGAGACAGCTTCCCTGAAACGCTCAGAAAGGGATCCTCCTCTGTCTTCATACCTGGGAAGAAGGGCTGAAGTATATGACCTGTCCCTTACAGTCCTGTAATCAATACCCCACAATGACCTGAACGAGATATTGTCACTTAATTCATATACACCTGTCACACTTCCCCTGAACTGCTTTGTATTTGCCTGGCGTATATTTTCATTCGATTGCTGCACAAGATTTATACGAATGTAATCATTGTGGTTGTAGCCACCGTCCTCAGTATAGATTGCATCTATTGGACGTTGAGTATATCCGCCATGAAAGGGACTGTTAATATATGCACTTCCTGTAACAAGACCGTTTGCAGTTGATGTAGAGGCACTCAACCTGGTGGCAACAGTGAAACGGTCGCTAAAACTGTGGTCGATATTCGAGCGGAACCGCATACTGTTAAAATCGCTGGCAAGAACGGGGCCTTCTTCGTAATCGTATGAACCGGAAAGGTAAATTCTCGTGTCTTCAAAACCGCTTGAAGCTGAAACACTGATCTTCCTTAGTGCTCCTGCCCTGAAAAGAGCATCCTGCCAGTCGTATGTAGGAGCGGTTGCGGGATCACCGTACCGGTCTATAGCCATCTGACGCCTCACATCGGGATCTTCACCCCGGTCAACGTAATAATTAACATAACCCTGGATCATTGTTTCAGTCCACGTAGGTCCGTCCATAACATCCAGATGAGCAGGCTGCTCGTTAATTCCCAGCTGGGAAGAAACATTTATTTGTGTCTGCCCTTTTCTTGCCTGGCGTGTGGTAATCAAAACCACTCCGTTAGCACCCTGGGCACCGTAAAGTGCAGTTGCTGAAGCGTCCTTTAGAACCTCGATACTTTCTATATCGTCTGCACTGATTGAAGCAAGTGCATTATCTTCAACTATTGCCGAAGTATAATCGGTGCGAACCTGGATCCCGTCCACTATATAAATCGGCGAACTTGAAGCGGAAATTGAGCCCCTTCCGCGAACACGAACCAGCAGACCGCTGCCGGGCTGACCGCTTGCATGGGATACAAGAACTCCACTCATACGGCCCTGCAGTGCCTGGTCGGGTGACTGGATCAGCGTTTCCCTGAAGTCATCACCAATAACCCTTGAAATGGCACCGGTAGGTTCGCTGCGCTGACGAATTGAATAGCCTGTTACAACTATTTCGTCAAGACCCACAACATCGGTTTCAAGTTCAGCATTGATAGTCCTTTGATCTCCGACCATCACCTCACTGCTTATCATACCCACAAAAGAGAATACTAGTATTGACTCCTCAGAAGGCACTTCAATTGAGTAGGTGCCTTCAAAGTCGGTCACCGTTCCAATTGTAGTGCCCCTTACAGTTACAGATGCACCCGGTATGGGTTCGCCGTCCTCCGAAGAGGTAACTGTACCTGTCACCGTAATCTGGGCAACTGCGGTTGCAAAACATGCCAACAGCAGGATAAAGCTAAATAACAGTTTTTTCCTCATTTTAAATTTTTTTAGGTTAATAGTTGTATTACACCGGCAATGTAGCATAACCGGATATGTGAGGAACTCTTCCTCTTTTTTAATCAATAAATATTTTGTTTTTGCTTCGGTGCAATAATACAGGGTTGTTTTTACCGTAATGTTTTATTCCGGTTACATTATAGTTGCATCAGGATCCGGACCGGATAATGGCGGCTTTAATGCATCGGAAAGAAAATATTTGTTTATAAGTATGACAGGAAGGAGAAAAAATACCCCTAAAGAAAAGGGGAATAATTTAAAAACCGGGCGGTAACAATCTGTAAAACTGATTTTTGATTTTCAAAAAAACCCGATATTACCTGATGCAGATTAATTTTTTTTCATATATTGCCCGTAGAATTTTTTTAAAAAAAAGTGCTGAAGGGTTGCACAGGGGGCAAGCACAGAAATATACAAAAAGGACGGCCTGCCTGAATCATAATTAATCTCTAATCAACTTATTTAAAAAGCCCGTTATGAAAACAAAATTGCAAACTGTTTTTCCGGCAGTGCTGTTTGTATTATCATTTATCACATTTAGCACTGTAGCAACATCACAGGAGCAGGCAGAAGTATGGGTCTATCTTGATGTTACGGCTACTCATGAGGAATATTTCCTGGCGGGAGACCCTCCTTCAAGGGTTAATTACTCAACAGAAATTGCCTTCACTCATTATGGATTTTATATGTTCAACCGTTTTAAAGTTGGGAACGGCTACCAGTATATGGCTATTCCGGGAAGGGGTGGATCAGGCCGGACACCCCAGGTAACGGGTATCAGTGTGATTCAGTCTCATCCCTGCATGGACGGTCAATCCCTGGTTATAGGGAAAGAGACAAGAAATATTCCTGCGGATATTTTAGCGGGAACTATTGGACTGACAGTAAAACCTGCAGACAAGGAGCGGCTGTCTATACAACTGTCTCCTGTTGAGCTCGATGCAGAAATGCTTGAGTGTTCAAACCCGGATTGCATGAACGGGTTCGGGTTTTCCTACGGAGATAATGTTGTGGGACTGGACAGGGCTTCGCAGACAGAAGATGAGTATGGCTATGAAGAAGTTTCGGGATATGACATGGTCAGCGTTGATTTCAGCCTGCTGCAAGAAATAGCTGCCGGCACCGGTGAAATACCGCTTACAATACCAATTTCTGTTGAAAAAATTTACAGGAACGAGGAGGATACTCCCACCGGCCCTGTTGAAAAAATATACACGTTCCGGGTTAACGGCTGGATAGGAGCTCCTCCTGAGGGTGAGTAGTCAATCCAGATTGTAATGGTTCAATACCTTTTCCTGTTGGCAAAAGCAACCAGTGAAAGCATTACGGGCACCTCAACAAGCACTCCTACAACGGTAACCAGGGCTGCGGGCGACTGCAGGCCAAAAAGGGCAATTGCAACGGCAACAGCCAGCTCGAAGAAATTACTTGCCCCTATCATTGCTGCAGGTGCACACACCTGATGAGGTAATTTCAGTTTTTTCCCGCCGAACCAGGCAATAAAGAATATGAAATATGTCTGAATAACCAGCGGAACGGCGGCAAGCAGTATAATAAGGGGGTTATTGATAATATTCTGCCCCTGGAATGCAAACAAAAGAACAAGTGTAACAAGAAGTGCTATTATACTAACCGGCTTAAGCTTTGGAAGGAACTCCTTTTTGAACCACTCTTTCCCTTTTGTCTTTAACAAAATGCGCTGGGTTATCACCCCCGCAACAAGCGGCACTACAACAAATATTACCACGCTGGCAACAAGTGTGTCATAAGGAATTATTACATCCGTAATTCCAAGAAGCAAACCCACAATAGGAATAAATGCAACAAGTATTATAAGATTGTTAACTGACACCTGCACCAAAGTGTAGTTGGGATTACCGTCGGTCAGATAAGACCAAACAAAAACCATAGCCGTACAGGGTGCGGCACCAAGGATTATTGCCCCTGCAATATACTCGCCGGCAAGAGCAGGATCAATAAAGGCTGCAAAGATTTTGGAGAAAAAGATCCATGCAAAAAACGCCATGGTAAAAGGTTTTATCAGCCAGTTGATTACAAGAGTCCAGACCACTCCTTTCGGCTTTTTACCTATCTTCTTAATGCTTCCAAAATCAACCTGGAGCATCATGGGGTAAATCATAAGCCATATCAGAATTGCAACCGGTATATTTACCCTTGCTATTTCCATGCTGCTTATAACCTCAATGCTATCGCCTGCCAGATGGCCTATGAGAATTCCTGCAAGAATTCCAAGTGCAACCCAAACTGAAAGATATTTATCAAAAATGCTAATTGTTTTCTTTTGTGCCATTTGAATTTATTTTTTAACAGTTAAACAAAAACTATTGCAAAAAAATATTTGATCATCAGCATTGGTTTAAAAATTCTGAAACGGATATTCTTGAAATGAAGGTTCAGTCAATAATCAGAATTATTCAACCTTTGAAGGCTTTTCGGCATAAACAGTAATACTTAAAATTTCAGCTCCTGATTTTTTATAGGCCAACAACTCATCTTTGTCAACATATTTCAGCAGAATTTCGTCAGGTATGGAGATAACCTTCTCTTTCTGGATTTTTATGTTTATAAGACCGGAATTTTTCATTATATCCAGGTAATCATCAAGTTGCGAAGCTCCGGAAACACAACCTGCATACATCTCTGCAGCTTGTTTAAGCTTTCCGGGCAACCCGCCTTTTAAAACAATATCCGATACTGAAAGATGAGCTCCCGGTTTCAGTATCCTTTCTATTTCTTTGAATGCCTCAATCTTGTCAGGAACCAGATTTAAAACGCAGTTGCTTACTACTACATCTGCAAAACTGTCTTCCAGCGGAATATCTTCTATGTCACCCAAAATAAATTCAACATTTTCATACCCAAGTCTGACTGCATTTTCACGTGCCTTTTCAATCATTGATTCAGTCATGTCAATGCCTATAACCCTGCCGGTATCACCAACCGAAGCACGAGCCACAAAACAGTCATTCCCGGCACCGCTTCCAAGATCAACAACTGTATCACC
>SLCF01000053.1 GCA_007125955.1 Bacteroidales bacterium
TCTGAATCTTTCATGTTAACAGCCTTTTTATTTTATAAAAGTTAAAAGCATTACAGCAGTTGTAATAGCTGAGAAGATCAGGTTGTAGGGAACTGTCCTCATGTCAAACCTTTTTCTTCCCAAAGGTTCGACATAAATAATGTCGTTCGATTTTATAAGGTACCATTCCGATTCCAGTAGGTCATCGGAAAGAAGATTGACATGATGCTTTCTCTTTCTTGTGCCATCTTCTCTTATAATCAGCACATTACTGCGGTTGCCGAATTCAGTTATGTCGTTTGCATATCCGATAGCCTGCATTATGTTTATATTTTTATAGTTAAACATATATACGCCCGGACTGTTCACTTCGCCCAAAACTGTTACCTTTGTGTTTATAAATCTCATGTATACCGAGGGGATAAATAAATATTGCGCAAGATCTGCCTCAATGCTGTCTGTAGCTTCTTCGAGAGTGAGATTTGCAAGTACTATCCGCCCTATATAGGGGAGTTTTACGGTTCCGTCATCACTTATTGTATAACTAAGGAAAGTAGGATCGTATACACCTCCCGGCTGGCCCTGTGCTACAAAGCTGGTCCTTTCTTCATCGGCGCTGGTTATTCTTATGTATATCTCGTCTCCAGGCCTTATAATGTTGTCTATTTGCTGGCCTTCAAAAAAGGTGTCTTCAATGTCCACATCCTTTTCCGATTGAACATACGCGAGCCTGCTGCGCGGAACACATGAGGAAACAATAATCAATGCGGTCAATAGGGATAAAAGGATTTTGGATTTGTTCAAAGTAATCATGTTACGATAGGTTTTTCTGTGAAATGCTTTATTTATTTATTAAAAAAATCAAATTTGCATGGAGAGGCGATATGGAATATTTGACTAATAAAAGGCCCCTTTGGGAGATTTTATTAAAGATTTTATTCAACCCTGATAGTCCATATAATCACCTTCCAGCGGCCATGAAAAAAGTGCCGATTGTTTTAAAAAACAATTTAACATCCTTGCTTATAGTCCAGTTATCTATATAGCTCAGGTCCATTAATATCCATTGCTCAAATGTTACCTCGTTACGATTGGGGACTATTTGCCATGTGCATGTAATCCCCGGTTTTACAGACAACCTTCTCAACTGCCAACGTTTATATTGCTTGACTTCAGTTTCAAGGGGAGGGCGTGGGCCTATTAGTGACATTTCACCCATTATTACATTGATTAGCTGGGGGAACTCATCGATACCTGTTTTCCTGAGAAATTTGCCGAACCTTGTGATTCTGGGGTCATCTTTTATCTTAAAAGCAGGGCCGTCCATCTCGTTCTTCTGCTTCAGCTTTTCAAGCATCTCTTCTGCGTTTGAAACCATAGTACGGAATTTGAAGAGCCTGAACTTTCTCCCGCGAAGGCCTATCCTTTCCTGTTTGAAAAAGACCGGGCCGGGGGAATCCAGTTTTATAGCAAGGGAAATAATCAAAAAGAAGGGCAGCAATAAAATTGCAGCTATGAGCGAAATGTAAATATCTCCCATTGTTTTCAATATGTATGTTACTTCATGGGAAGGAATGTCTACAAGTGTCAGGTTCTTTTGGTTGTTAAGGGTTTTAAGCTGCAGTTTTACAGGATCAACAGGTGATATGGATGATTGCAGTCTGAATATCACACCCACCTCGTTGCATAATTTGCCAATTTCGTTTATTTCATTATCATCCAGGTTGCTTTTGCAGTAAAGCACTTCATCAATTACATTCTCGTCGAGCATCTTTTTAATATTTTGAGTTGCCGGGTAAATTTCGATATCATCTCCGTACTTTCCCTTAATTTTTTTTGATCCTGTAATTATTGAGTTTATTTTGAATCCCCAGTCTTTTTGACTTAATAGTTTTTCAATAATACCTTCAGACCTTCCGTCAGCTATTACTAGGACATGCCTCAAATTATGGCCTTTTGCCCTGTAAACCCTTATCATGTGTATCGCAACAAGCCTTATTGACAAAGTCACAACCATACTCAAAACAACATATGTTAAAATGAAAATTACAGGGATTGACTGGAGGTTTAAAACGAATTTAAGGACAAGTAAAACGGTAAGCACAATGAAGTTGCCTCTTGCAAAATTTATAATTACAGAAAGATACCTTTGATTCCTTGGTAAAACCGCCATTGATGTAACCTGTGAGAGTACAAACCAGGAAATCAGGATGATAAAAATAAAAATTGTGAACTCTGACAGGTTGAATTGCCAGGAAACATTATAATAGTCAAAATGTGTGAGAAAGAACACTTTAAAATAGGATTGCAATGTGAGCATCAGTTCGGAATGGAGGATAATCTGTCTTGAAACCAGATATGAAAGCGGAATACAAAAAATGACAGCCAGGAACTCAATAATATCCAGAATATCCGGCAAATTATTGTTACCGGTTTCAGGTCTGAGATGGTTGTTATTCAGGGGTATGTTTGGCTTAAACATTATCTGAGGATGTTTACTATCTGTTTTGTTTTTATACAAATTACACAATAACAAACATTACAGGACCATATTTGATTAGATAATTTGATTACTTTTTATTAAATGAGAAAGAAGATACACCAATGTTGAAAAAATGTTGACAAGATGCAAAACAACAGTTAATCAAATAGTTATAAAGCAGAAATTAAATTTCCTTAATAGTTTATATATGTTTATGTATTGTTTTTGTTTGTTTGTCAAAGAAGCCACTGTTTACGGGCATTTTGAAAGGGATGTCTGCCGGTTTTCCTGAAAAGTGTTATTTGTGGCTAATTCAGAAGAATTTAGGAAAATGGGTGTTGAAATATTTCAACTATTGAGAAAAATTCACCATATTGCCTGATATTTTATTAATTCAAACCAACACACATGAAGCAGTTCTTATTGTTGATTGCTGCATTGCTTTTTGCATTGCCAGGATATTCCCAAACAGTTGTACAGCAGATAGATGAGCTTGTCAACGATTATCATGAACACAACAACTTCAACGGGGCTGTTGTTGTTGCCCGGGATGGAGAAATACTTTTCGCACGTGGTTTTGGTTACGCCAATTACGAACTGGGCGTTGAAAACACTAGTGATACCAAGTTCAGGATTGCATCGGTTTCGAAGCAATTTACTTCAATGCTTGTTATGCAGAAGGTTGCTGAGGGGAAAATGGACCTTCAGGCTACAATCGGGGATTATTTTCCCGGTTATCCCGAGCCACAGGCAAGCAAAGTCACCATTCACCACCTTCTTTCACATACTTCAGGATTCCCTCATTATGCGGCTATACCCGGATTTTTCCCCGGCTACAGTCGTCAACCGTGGGAACATTCCGAGTTTGTGAAGCTGTTCTGGGAACTTGAACTTCAGTCAGAACCGGGCGAAAGATACAGTTACAGTAGTTTCGGATATTACCTGCTTGGCCATATCCTAGAATTGGTTTCAGGGAAAGATTTTGACAAACTTTTGGAGGAGAGGATACTTCACCCTCTTGGAATGTATGATACAGGTATAGACGGTCATATAAGCATCCTTAAAAACAGGGCAAACGGATACGACCATTCCCTTGCATCACTTTTAAATGCAGAGTTCAGGGATATGTCAACTGCACTTGCAACAGGCGACATGTATACAACTGTCAGGGATATTGTGTTGTGGGATAAAGCTCTTTATGACAACACTTTGCTGGATGACAAGTATCAGTCGCTTATTTTCACTCCGAACCTTTCAAATTACGGCTACGGATGGTTTGTCAGGCACAATGAGATAAATGATGACCTGACTCTCCTCACACACAGTCATTCAGGCGGAACAAACGGATTTAACTGTCTGACCACCAGGCTGCCTGAAGACAGGTATCTTATTACCGTTTTGTCCAATGCAAGGCCGGGTCCTACCACTTCAATTACAAACAACATTATAAATATACTTTATGATCAGCCTGTTGTGTTCTCAAGATCATCTGCAATTGCAACTGCGCGTATAATGGAAGAAGAAGGAGTGGAGAAGGCTGTTGAACATTTCCGTCATCTTTACCATAACCATTCCGAAACATACGATGTAAGGCCAGGTCAGCTTAGCAGACTGATCTCTGATCTTATTAGTCTTGAGAGGGCTGAAGAAGCTGTAGAGTTTGGGAAACTGGCTGTTGAACTTAATCCGGAATCTTCAAATGCCTATATGGTGGCAGGCGAAGCATATCAGTCCGCCGGGGAGAGAGAAATAGCTGTAGAACATTATGCAAGGGGGCTTTTATTAGATCCCTCTCACAGGGGCATTCTGAACAGATTGAGGCGGCTGGAATAAGAACGGGAGTAAAAAATTGAATATGAAACGAACATTTCAGCAAATAGGCTGGAGATTGCAGTTAATTGTATAATTGTTAGACTCAATTCATTTATAAATTTAAATTTTAAAAAAATATGAGAACAGTTTTTATATCATTTATTGTGCTATTGTTTGCAGTTGCGGGCTGTAAGGATGCAACTGAAAGGAAAATTGATGAGCTGATGCAACATTACCAGGAAAATGATCTTTTTAACGGTTCAGTTCTGGTTGCAAAGGATGGAGAAATAGTTTATGCAAAGGGTTTTGGGTATGCCAACCATGAGCTGGATGTAGAAAACACACCAGTAACAAAATTCAGGATCGCCTCGGTTTCAAAGCAGTTTACTTCAATGCTGGTGATGCAGATGGTTGCAGAGGGAAAAATGGACCTGGATGCCACTATCAGGGAGTATATTCCTGACTATCCCGAACCTCAGGGAGATATTATAACAATTCACCACTTGTTATCACACACTTCCGGATTCCAGCATTATGCGGGCATCCCGAATTTCACTCCAGATTACAGCCGTCAACCATGGGAACACAGGGATTTTGTGGAGCTGTTCTGGGACCTCGACCTTCAATCTGAACCGGGGGAAAGATACAGTTACAGCAGTTTCGGCTATTACCTGTTAGGATATATTCTGGAAAGGGTTTCCGGAAAAGATTTTGATCAGTTGCTTTGGGAAAGGGTTCTTCAGCCTGCCGGAATGTATAATACAGGTCTTGACGATCATATAACCATACTAAAAAACAGGGCAAGCGGCTACAGGGTCCGGGGAGACAGTCTTGTAAATGCCGTTTTCAGGGATATGTCAACTGCACTTGCCACAGGTGATATGTATTCAACTGTAACCGATATGGTATTGTGGGATGAGGCACTGCGTAATAATACGCTGCTGGATGAAGAATACCAGTCGCTTATTTTCACCCCGAACCTTTCAAATTACGGGTACGGATGGAGAATCAATTATGTTAAGTTCAATGAGAACGACAGTATCTTAACCCATAGTCACGGCGGGTCAACAAATGGTTTTCAGTGCCTTTCAACCCGTATCCCTGAGGACGGTTATATAGTTACGGTACTGGCAAATATTCGCCCCATGCCAAGAAGTGAAATTATGGACAACTTAATAAATATTCTCTATGATCAGCCTGTTGAAATAAGCGAGTAATCTTTTTTATGTAATGCACTTCCGGCAGGATTATTTAAAGCGGAAATGCGCCTGTAAATATTAATACCCCGGTAGTTTTCAAAATAAGCTGCCGGGGTATTTTTCTATTTAATTAATGCAGTTAATCGGGATTTTAGCTTAACAACATTATTCCTTTATACACCTTATAGAGTAACCGTTTCTTTTGGATGAATAGTGCCTTCCTATCTGTCCGGAATCATGTGAAAGGTAGCGGAACCATGCAGTTCCATCTTCTGCTTTTGTTGAACTCCACCAGTTACCGTAGAAGTTAAGAAGATGTGAGTGACCTTTTTCATCTCTGTATCCACCGGGAAGAGCTGAAAACCCTGTTTCATTCGTAGCCAGGGTATTTGGTGAATGCCAGAAACCTGTCTGTGTAATGAAAGTTCCCGTGTCTTTCAGCATTCCTCCATGATCGCTGCCCCGAAATCCAAGCATCTCTATTTCATAATCATCCATTCCAAGATGCCTTTCCAGTTCCTGCCAGTCTTCCTCAGCCGGCACACGCCAGCCTTCCGGACATATATTGTGTTCGTTTTCAATTACGTACCAGTTGTACAAATATCCGTAAATAGACTCCTTCCCTCCTGAATCGTTATATATGCCATAATATCCCTGTGAAGATGTAATCCAATGTTCATCACCCTCTGAGACAAATTCAATTCCGGTGCCATTGTTATATCTTGTTACAACAAGGTTTTCTGTCATCCATTTTTGTTCTCCGATAACTCTTGTTTCATAGTTTTTTCCGTCAACATCCCTTACTGAGCTTACATATGCCCAGGTTTCAAATGAGTATTCCATTCCGAAGGATGTTCCGTTACTGTTGGTTGAATAGGCAGTATAGTAATATTTTGTGTAAGGATTGAGATTTTCAAGTTTTAAGGCGAACTCACCGGTTCCTTCTCCCGCAACAATCCTGTCGCCAGACTTCCGGGCTTTGGGATTCCTGCTGAGATAAATGCCATGGCTGGAAACGGTGGATCCTCCGCTTTCATGTACTGTTCCGCCTGTAATTGCAGAAGTGGCTTTTACTTTTTCAGGGGGGGTGGTGCTGATAATCGGAAGGTTAAGGGCGGTGAAACTTTTTTCTTCTCCTGATGCCATCCCCTTTTTATTTACAGCATAAGCTTTTATATAATATTTTGTCTCATTTTCAAGACCGGCAAGTGTTTCTGAAAACTCGCCCGTTCCTTTACCTATAATTAATTTCTCTCCCGTCTCTTCCGGGTTTGATTGTGTTCCCCAGAAAATGCCTCTTTCACTTACTTCAGCACCACCGTTATCTGAAACTTCTCCCCTTACAAGTGCTGATGATGAAGTAATGTCAAGCACTGGCAAAGTTTTTACTTCCGGAACGGAAGGAGAGGTTCTGAAATTCAACCTTTCGCCAAGAGATCTTCCTTTCTCATTTACGGCATATGCAACGAAATAATATCTTGTGTTTTCCGATAAACCGGTAATTGTTCCGGAGAATTCGCCGCTTCCACTACCCAAAACAAGCTTTTCTCCCCAATGCTGAGGTAAATGGTGTTTGCCCCAGTATACTCCATACTCGCTGACCTCCGATCCTCCCTCATTTAATACCTCTCCTCCCAGGACAGCTGTAAATCCGTTTACATCAACTGCATTAAACGTTTTGACTTCAGGCAACCTGACCGACGGTTCTTTTTCACATGAATTGATGAATATCACCAGCAGAATTAAGGCAGATATATTAGGGATTTTTAGCATTGGTTTGATTAACAGATATAAAATATGTAAAGATTCAAAAGAATTTCTGACAAATGGTTTTACCAGCGTCCGGAATACTATTACGTTCAAAACATATCAATTATTTTGTTCCGATCGGTAAATAAAGCGTGCCAATTAGTTTTTAATGAGAAGATGGTTGCGCTGTTTCATTTTCGTTTATAAATAAGGCCAAAATAATAAACCGGTATTCCTGCAATAAGAAAAGCCGATCCTATAAGTGCACCGATACCTGTATATGCAAGACTTGAATAGAGCAAGCTTATGCAGGCAATAAGAAAAAGAATTGGTGTCACCGGATATAAGGGGACCTTATATGGAAGCTCACTGGCACCATTTTTCATTCTGAAAATGAAAAGCGTCAAGGTTGTAAGCATCAGGAAAAACCAGAATACAGGTGCCGTATAATCTACCATTGTGCTTATTGTCCCTTCTGACCAGGCACCGATGAAAATCAAAAACAGAGCTATTATCCCCTGTAAAAGCAGTGCATTAACAGGGGAGTTCTTACTGCTGTTCCATCTGCCAAGGAAGCTGAATAGACTGAAATCCCTGCCAAGTGCATAATTAGTCCTCGCACCGGTAATAATGGTTGCATTGGCAGTTGAAAGCGCGGAGAAAATAACTATAAAAGCCACAACCAAAGATCCGGCCCTGCCAAAGATTTCACCGGTGAGATCTGCGCCGGCTGTTGTTGAAGCCTGCAGTTTTTCAAAACCAAGTACATGCAGGTATGCAATGTTAACAAGCACGTAAAGAGCTGTTATTATTAAAATTCCGGAAACCAATACTTTGATCATGTTTTTCCTGACATTCAAAAGTTCTCCGGAAAGATAAGCTGCTTCGTTCCACCCACCATATGTGAGAAGCACAAATATCATTGCAAGCCCTGCACCGCTCACTGAAAATATTGCCCCCTCACCCCATGAACCGTTTGTCTCAGCAGGAACAACTGTTACAATCCCTGAAACGGAAATTACCACCAGTATTAATACGATCAGTGAGGTAAAAACCAACTGAGTTTTTCTGGAATGTTTTGTTCCCATTATATTCAGCCCCGTAAGCAATATAACCGCAGAGGCTGCATAAATGGCGGAACTGTATTTACCGAGGTTAAGGATAAGCGAAGCGTAATCTCCCAGTATGAATGCAACCAAAGCAATAGACCCTGTCTGTATAACTGTCATCCTTCCCCATGTAAACAAAAAGCTGATAAAAGGGCCGAAAGCCTTGTAAAGAAAATGGTACTCACCCCCGACATTGGGTCTGGATGAAGCCAGTTCAGCATAACAGAGCGCCCCAAGCAGTGAAATTAACCCACCTGCTATCCAGAATGCGATGAACTGTATACCGTTTGCCGAATTACCTGCAACTATAGGAGGTAAGCTGAATATACCCGTGCCCACAACAATACCTACAACAACAGCTACAGAACTGATTGTTGTAAAAGTAGGTATGGGGGCGCTTCCGGATGAATGCCTCATAGATTATCGAATTTTTCTGCTGTCAGGGAAAAGGAGGGGTTGAAAACTAATTGAGTATTGCCGTCCAGTTTTCAACGTAATTATCATTCCCACTCCTTGTTTGAATTATACCTGTTATTTGGTTTCCGTCAACCCTGCCGCTGTAAACATATCTGTTACCGTTTGAAGGGTTTTGAGCTGTAAAGCTTATTCTTTCTCCGGACAGTAATGCATTGGAAACATTAAGCCTTCTGTTGCCTTCATTAACATTAATGTCTATTTCCTGGTATTTCCGGGTTACCGACATTGAAAAGCTGCTTTCTTCTGAGTTCCACTGCCATCTTCCTTCAACTTTGGCAGGAATTACCCAGTAATAGACATCCCGGTTATCAACCCTGATATGTTCGTCGGGCTCCCAGTCACCCATATTGAAATCGTGGGAAACTATACGTGAACCCGGTCTCAGATTCTCAAGCAGGTAAGGCCTTAATTTCAGATTTACCGTACTCAGGAGGTACATTGTAACAACATTTGCCCGGCTGAAATCTGCCTCAAACAGATCGCCTTCAATGAAAATAACCCTGTCTGCAACACCTTCCTTAACGGCGTTTTCTTCTGCTTCCCTTACGCGAACAGGGTTAAGGTCAATGCCGTGACCGAAGGCACCTCTTTTTGCAGCAGCAATTACTATCCGTCCATCACCTGAACCAAGATCAATTACATAATCTCCGGGCCCGACATTTGTCACATCCAGCATCTTCTCTACAACTGCTGTAGGTGTTGGCACATACGGAACATCAAGCTGCTGGGCATTTATTCCACTGAATATGAACAAGAGTAAAACAATACCCGAAGCTTTTAAATAAAAGTGGTTTAACGACACTTTTCCTCTGAAAAAGTTTAAACCGGATAATGGTTGGGGAGATACAATTTGCCTCTTCATTCTAATAAATTATGTTTAATGCGACTAATTTTTTTTCTGTTTGTCTGATATACAAGTCTGTATGCTTCAGACGCATGGATCCCCCGTGATTATTAAATCTGTTTTATATGCCTCGGCTGATGGGGGATCGATCCAAAAGTAAATATTTCCATCAATTGATATCTTTTTTGAATAAATCGATATTTCAACCTTCAATTATAAGAATAAAATTCCGAAGTTCAAATTTTGAAATAACATAATAATGTTAAATATAATAGATAAATGGCTGAACATTTTTAAATCTGGAAGGTATTCCCGCAAGGGGTGAATATATTGATTACTATCTCAGAAAAAGTTGTAAAACCAGGCTTGACCGGCATGCATATAAATCGAATTCAGCAGGGTAACAGCTCAGCAGGTGTGATAAGATTTTTGTTAAATAAAAAGGGCTGCAACTTTATAAAGCTGCAACCCTTTGATTTTCACGTGGGCGATACTAGATTCGAACTAGTGACCCCCTGCTTGTAAGGCAGGTGCTCTGAACCAGCTGAGCTAATCGCCCGGGAAATGATCTGCAAATATAATTATATTTAATTATTTCAAAAAAAATTTACAATATTTCTGAGACTACAAAGGTACTCCCCCCGATAAATATCAGATCGGAGGGAGAAGCATTTTTTCTTGCCTCCTGAAGGGCATCCTTTACCGTTTCAAATCCGGAACCGTTAAGCCCTGTCGCCAATGAAGCTTTTATCAGGCGATCAACGCTCATGGCCCTCGGTATTGAGGATTTGGTGAAATAGTAGATTGCATCCCGGGGCATCATTTCAAGTATGGGAGTAACGTCTTTATCTTCATTAAACCCAATGACCATGTGCAGTCTGTTTTTTTGGGTGAGGGATAACTGGTCGGTTATTTCTCTCAATGCTTCTATATTGTGCGCGATATCACAGATTGTCATGGGTTTTTTCCCCAATACCTGCCATCTTCCGAGCAGTCCGGTGTTTTTGATCACATTTCTGAAACCTTTTAAAATACTTTCCTTAGGGATTGGAATTTTTTGTCTTTTTAATACATCCAGTGTCTGGATTACTGTTACTGCGTTTTTTTGCTGATACGATCCCATAAGATCGGTCTCCAGTTTTCTGTAAACAGTTTTTCCACCTTTTTTTACTTGAAAAAACTGACTGTTAACGCTTTTCCCTGGTGATGAGCTGCAAGTGTAATTATTCTGTGCAAAAACGATACGGGAGTTGTATTCCTCTGCCCGGGTTTTGAATACTTCGGTTGTTTCCGGGTGACTCTCCCCGATAATAACCGGTATCTTGTGCTTAATAATTCCGGCCTTCTCAAGAGCTATTGATTTTGGTGATATGCCGAGGAATTCACTATGATCGGTCCCAATATTTGTAATTACTGAAGCCATCGGAGTGATAATATTGGTTGAATCCAGACGCCCTCCCATACCGGTTTCAATTATCGCAATATCAACATTTTGCTCTGCAAAATATTTGAAAGCCATTGCTACTGTCATTTCAAAAAATGATGGCTCGATGCTTTCAAATATCTTTTTGTTTTCCCTGGTAAATTCAATAACAAATTTTTCAGGCACAGGAACACCGTTCACTTTTATTCTTTCCCTGAAATCCTTAATATGGGGAGAGGTGTACAAACCTGTTTTAAGGCCTGCCGACTGGAAAATTGATGCAAGAATGTGCGAGACACTTCCTTTGCCGTTTGTTCCGGCAATATGGATACTTTTGAAATAACGGTGAGAATAACCGAAATGTTCATCCAGTGCAAGTGTATTGCGCAGATCGTCTTTGTATGCGGCTTTCCCTATTCTCTGATACATAGGAAGCCTGTTAAATAGATATTTTAATGTTTCCCTGTAGGTCATCGGTTTTTGTTGATCCGTTCAAATTTTGAAATTTCTCCGGACAGGATAATTCAGGAGTTCCAGGAGTTCCTTTTTATGCGTTCAGGCTTGAAACGTTCAGGCTGATCTTTTTGTTCATCAGGCACACCAATTGCAACCAGGGAAAAAGGCTCAACATGGGAAGGAAGCCCGAAAATTTCCCTGATAGCCTTTTTGCGCTCTGTACGGGGATGCACGCCAAGCCAGACTGCCCCCAGTCCGCTGGCATGTGCAGACAGAAGAATATTTTGCGTTGCTGCTGCACAGTCAACCGGCCAGTAGTCGGGACTTATCTCCAACTCTTTGTCACCGCAGACTAGAATGGCAACAGGGGCTTCGGAGAGCATTTTTGCGTGGGGATGGGCATTCATCACCCTGTTTTTCAGATCAGGGTCATCAATTACAATAAAATGCCACGGTTGCTCATTTCTGGCAGAAGGGGCATACATAGCCGACTTCAAAACAAGTTCCAGTATTTCGTTGTCTACTTTGATCTGTTTGTATTTTCTGATGCTTCTGCGGGTAAATATGGCTTCAATTGCGTTCATGTCTTTACTCTTTTTAGTGGTAAATGAACGTTCCGTTAATAAGAAATATGAACAGCACATATGCTGATTTGGAATATTCTAATGTTGTCTTCTGTGTCGTCAGTATTGAATAATTTGTAAAAGTAATCAAAAAGTTGACAAATGTCATGAAAATTATAATGTTTTACATAGTGAACCCTTGATCTGAAATGGTTAATTATTAATATTTTATTGTATGGCAGTCAGAAAGGGGAGATAAAAATTCCTAATTTTACGAAATATGTTCATGGAATAATCCGTAATGAACTGTTATATACAATACAATTTTACCGGATGAGAGTTTCTTTTTACACTTTGGGATGCAAGCTTAATTTTTCGGAATCATCTGCTGCTTCCAGTCTGTTCGCGAAAAAAGGGTTCCGTACCGTCCCTTTTGGGGAGGAAACAGATGTAGTTGTAATAAACACATGCACTGTTACTGCAAAGGCTGAGAAAAAGTGCAGGAATATTATCAGGAAAAGTGTAAAAATGTATCCAGGAGCATATATAATTGTAGCAGGATGTTATTCTCAGCTTAAATCTGATGAAATAGCTTCCATCCCTGGAGTTGACCTTGTCCTTGGGTCGGGTGAAAAGTCAGATATATTCAAATATATCAAAGGATTTGATAAAACGGAGAAGCCTGATATATTTACCGGGGATATCAGCCGGGAGAATATTTTTTCACCTGCCTACTCCCTTTCCGGCAGAACCCGTTCTTTTTTGAAGATCCAGGACGGATGTGACTATTTTTGTTCTTATTGCACAATACCTCTTGCAAGGGGGAGGAGCAGAAATGCCCCGGTCGCAGATATAGTGGAACAGGCAAAAATCATCGCTGAAAGAGGGATTAAGGAAATTGTATTAACGGGAGTTAATATAGGAGATTTTGGGAAAACCACGGGGGAATCTTTTATTGAGCTTGTAGGTCACCTTGACAAGGTTGAAGGTATTGAAAGGTTCAGAATATCTTCAATAGAACCAAACCTTTTAACAGATGATCTGATAATGTTTGTTGCCGGTTCACGAAGGTTTGCACCACATTTTCACATTCCGCTGCAATCCGGCTCTGATGAAATCCTGGCAAAGATGAACCGCAGGTATAAAAGGGATCTTTTTGCAGAGAGAGTTAGCAGGATTTTCTCCGTAATGCCTGCGGCGGGAGTTGGGGCAGATATTATAACAGGCTTTCCCGGAGAGGACGAAAAGAAATTCTACGATACTTTATATTTTCTTGAAAGACTTGATCTCTCCTACATCCATGTGTTTTCATATTCCGAAAGGGATGGTACGAGAGCCTCTTCTTTAGGCGAACAGGTAAGTCCGGAAGAGAAAGAGAGAAGAAGCGGTATTTTGCATGACCTCTCAGAAAAAAAACAGCTTGATTTCTTCCGGCGTAACTACGGTTCACAACATTTTGTTATTTTTGAAGAGGGATCTGAGGAAGAAAAAATGACAGGTTATACCGGCAATTACATAAAAGTAAAAACAAACCGGGATGCCGCGAGGATTAACCGGCTTACCCGCGTGAAACTGGCGGGTATTTCCGGAGACGGCTTCATGTCAGGTGAAATTGGATGAATTATTATCTTTAAAAATTATTATACTTTTTAAAACCCATCAGTTACTGGCAGACAAAAAGATATGAACAAACATGGGTGTTCCCATGCTACAAAAAGAATGTAATTAAACAAACTATAATAAATCATTGAATGTTAGTTCAATTAACCTTATTTATACGAATAATATGGATCTTGAAAAAATATGCATGAAAACTGTTTCCCTGGCAAGGGATACAGGTGAATATATCAGGAGTGAGTCGGGTAACCAGAAACCTGAAAATATAAAGGAAAAGGGTGTCCATAACTTTGTCACAACGGTAGATACCACAACCGAAAAAAAACTGGTAAAGGGGCTTTCCGCCCTTTTGCCCGGAAGCAGTTTCATAACGGAAGAAGGTACAGCCGGAGGTGAAAAAAACGGATATATATGGATCATAGATCCGCTTGACGGGACTACAAATTTTATTCACGGCCTTCCACCTTATTCCATAAGTATTGCATTAATGGAGGATGATAAGGTTATCCTCGGGGTTATTTATGAGATCAATCTGAAAGAGTGCTTCTATTCATGGAAAGATGCCCCGGCCTTCCTTAACGGTGAAAAGATTTCAGTGTCCGGTACATCAACGGTTAATGAATCACTTATTGCTACCGGATTTCCGTTTACCGATTACAGGTACCTTGATCCGTTTATGAAATGTCTTGAGTATTGCATGAAAAATTCCCGTGGTGTCCGGCGGCTAGGATCTGCTGCCGTGGATCTTGCATATCTTGCCTGTGGACGTTTCGATGCTTTTTATGAGTACGGTCTGAGTCCGTGGGATGTTGCAGCCGGTTCATTCCTGATACAGCAGGCAGGAGGGAGGGTCTCAGATTTTTCCGGAGGGGATAACTATATATTCGGGCGTGAGGTAATTGCAGCAAACGCAGGGGTATTTAATGAGTTTTTTTTAAATATAAGCGAGTTTATGCGTAATACCCCTAAGTAACATTGAGCTGCTTTTCAGGATTTGTTTTATATGAACCGGTTAACCGTTTCCATTTTTAAAGGAATTTACCTAAACAATGATTATAAGAAATTTTTTTAACTCTCTGCTTTATTACTTTTTTTATGCCGTTTGCCTGTTTATTACTTTTCTTCCTATGCGGGTACAGTATCTCTTTTCAGACCTGCTCTTTCTTTTTGCCTGCTATTTTCCCGGCTACAGGAAAAAGTTGGTTTTTGAAAACCTGCGGAAAGCCTTTCCTGAAAAATCCGAAAAATGGATAAAAAAAACTGCAGTAGCATTTTACAGGCATATGTGCGATTCCATTATAGAGACTTTTTCAATGATGAATTTCGGCAAAAAAGATATAATGAACCGTTACAGGTATAAGAACATTGAAGTGCTTAACCGCTATTTCGAAGAGGGGAAAAGTGTTGTTGCGGTATTCGGGCATTACGGTAACTGGGAGTGGCTTGCAGGATTGCCTCTTGTGACCCCTTTAAGGGTGCTTGCTTTGTACAAGCCCTTAAAAAACAGGCATTTTGACAGGCTTGTTATATCATTACGGGAGAAATTCGGACTGTTAACGGTGCCGGTGAAAAAATCTTTCAGAACACTATTGGATTACAGTAACAGGGGCGAGCAGACAGTTACCTTATTTCTGGGTGACCAGCGTCCGGCAGCCGGCAGGCTGAATTACTGGACAACTTTTTTCAACAGGGAAACTCCTGTTTTTACCGGTGCTGAAAAGGTTGCCGTAAAACTTGACCAGCCTGTAGTATTCCTTGATATTCAGAAAGCGAAAAGGGGGCATTATGTAACTGAGATTATACCCCTGTTTGATAAACCGAAACTTACTCAGCCGGGTGAAATAACCGTGGCACATACCAGGTTGCTGGAAAAGATAATCATGAAAAGGCCTGAGTACTGGCTCTGGTCGCATAACAGGTGGAAGTACGCAAAAAATGATCCGGAATGACCAAAATTGCAGTTGTAATCCTTAACTGGAACGGTAAAAATCTTCTTGAGAAGTTCATTCCCTCGGTTTTGAAACATACTGCGGATGAAAACTGCGAAGTATGGGTTGCTGATAACGGATCCGGTGACGATTCGATCTTTTTTCTGAAAGAAAATTATCCGGAGGTTTCGATATTTGAACTCGGGAGGAATTACGGTTTTGCTGAAGGTTATAACAGGGCGCTTGCCGGGATCAGAGCTGACTATTATGTCCTTCTGAATTCCGATGTTGAAACCTCCCCCGGCTGGCTGGAGCCTATGCTTGAACTCATGGAGTCGGATAATTCTGTTGCTGCATGCCAGCCTAAGATAAAGTTTTATGAAAACCAGGATTATTTTGAACATGCCGGTGCTGCCGGAGGGTTTATCGACTTTCTGGGATATCCGTTTTGCCGGGGGCGCATATTTGATGTGATTGAGAAAGATAGAGGCCAGTACAACATCACATCAGATATATTCTGGGCAAGCGGCGCCTGTATGATGGTCAGGTCCGAAACATGGCGTTTAAACGGAGGATTTGACAGCAGGTTCTTCGCTCATATGGAAGAGATAGATTATTGCTGGAGGTTAAAAAACAGAGGGTATAGAATAATGTCATGCTATAAGTCGGAAGTATATCATGTGGGAGGTGCAACACTTCCGAGGTCAAATCCGCATAAAACCTTTCTGAATTTCAGAAACAACCTTTTGCTGCTTCTAAAAAACCTTCCAGCAAAACAATTACCCTGGATCATTATGCTTCGTATTGTATTCGACTGGATGTCTGTTGTGAAGTTTCTGTTTGCATTTTCAGCTGCTGACGCCTTTGCCGTAATAAAATCCCACCTGGCTTTTTTCCGTCTGCTCCCTTTTTATATAAGAAACAGGAGGATTTTGCAGAAAAAAAGAGAAGTGAATTTTCACAGTGAGGTATACCGGAAGAGTATAGTTTTTGATTTTTTTATAAGAAAAAAGAGATATTTCAGCTCATTAATATTTACAGGCTGAACACAATATTTTTTCACACTTCAATCAAAAGGGAGAAGAGGCCTTACCTGTAGGGGAACAGCACAGTGATAACCGTCAGAAATAAGTTTAAAACAGTATTTTGTTAAAATGCAGTGCAATGATACTGTCAGAGATAAGTTAAAAATAAGTTCCCTTTAAAATGTAAGCGTGAAAGTGGCTCCTTTGTCAGATTCCGAATGAGCAGTTATAGTTCCCCCGTGCAATCTCATTATCTGTTTGGAAAGACTGAGGCCAATGCCTGAGCCCTTAGGCTTTGTTGTGAAAAAGGGTATGAATATCTTGTCAAGCACTTCAGGCAGAATACCCTGTCCGTTATCTGTAACTTGTATTGTGGCTCTTCCCCTTTTATTTATAAATGCTCTAACCTTGATAACAGGGTCGGGATTATCGGAGAGAGATTGAATTGCATTCTGCATAATGTTTATCAACACCTGTTCAAGCAGCTGTTCGTCGGCTGACAGCTCAATGTTTTCAGGCTGTATTGAAACTACTACTGTCACCCTGTTTTGTTTAAGCTCTTTGTCAAGCAGCAGCTGTACGTTGTAAATCAGATCACTTACCCTGAAAATCCTGAAATTGGGTTTTGGAATTCTTGTAAGATTCCGGTAGGTGTTTACGAAATGAAGCAATCCGGTACTCCGTTTGTTTATTGTCTGAAGAGCCTGCTGTATTTCGTCTATGTTATCACAGTCAAATTGATCACCGGTTTCATTTTCAGTCACATTTTTAAGCATTATACCGAGGGTTGAGGAGAGGGAAGCTATGGGGGTTATTGAGTTCATTATTTCATGAGTAAGTACCCTGATCAGTTTTTGCCATGCTTCCGTTTCCTGTTCCTCAAGAACATTCTGTATGTTTTTAATTGTTGCCAGCACTATCTTCTTGTTGTGTATTTTCAGCTCGGTTGCAAAAATTGCAAGTTGCAGGATGTCATCATCTTCCTGCACCTTAACCAGTTTGTTCTCTCCGGCATTTATTTCAAGAAGGGTTTGCACAAGTTGCGGACTGAGACTTTCAAGTGATTTTATGTTTTTCAGGCTGCCTACCTGGAATAGTTTTATAGATGACTTGTTTACCATTTCAACAGTGCCGTCCCGCTGAAAAGCGATAATGCTGACATCAATGTTTTGAACTATACTTTGAAGGTATTGATAGTGCTCTTCCTTTTCCGTGCGGACTTTCTGGAAATCCTTAATTACATTGTTGAATGCATTGTTAAGTTCGTCAAAGGACGAGCCGAGTTTTTGCATCTCAAAAGAGCGTGTGAACTCGGAATAACGAATGGATTCAAGAAAGCTTGCCAGTTCACGATTTGTCCTGTCAACATACCTGAAGAGCTGGTTAATCTGAAGTATGATCAGAATTCCGGTCAATACCGGTGTAATACGGAAACTGTAAAAGAAAACAGTGTAAAATAAGATGAATACGGTTGCTATTATCAGGATTATCCTGATCAGAACAACCATTCTGAAATTTTTATAAACCATATTTTTCCATTCTCCGGTATAATGATGTTCTTGTCAGACCCAGTTCACTGGCAGCCTGTGAGACGTTCCCCTGGTTTTGTTTCATTACTTTCAATATGATGTTTTTTTCAATCTCCTCCAGGTTGTAAGTTTCAAGATCAAGACCATCAGCTTTTTTCCTTGGGGAGGAAAGCATAAAGTCATCTGACTGAAGTGTGTCCGCTTCACTCATAATTACAGCCCTTTCGATGGCATGCTGTAGTTCCCTTACATTACCGGGCCAGTGGTACTGGTTGAGCTTTTTCATAGCATCCTGACTAATGCGGGAAATACTCTTTTTATATTTTTTGCTGTAGGTTTTCAGGAAATGATCTGCAAGAACCGGAAGGTCGCCGGTACGGTCACGCAGAGGGGGAAGATGTATCTCTACAGTGTTGATCCGGTAAAGTAAGTCCTGTCTGAATTTTTCCTCAGCAACCATATCGTGTATATCGTTGTTTGTTGCACAGATAAGACGTATGTCAACCGGCAGGGGTTTGTTGGAGCCCACTCTTACAACCTGTTTCCGTTCGATGACGGTTAGCAGTTTTGCCTGAAGGGGTAGCGAAAGATTTCCAATTTCATCAAGGAATAGTGTGCCTCCGGAGGCTATTTCGAACCTGCCGGCTTTTTCTTTTATTGCATCGGTAAAGGCTCCTTTTTCATGTCCGAATAGTTCGCTTTCAAAAAGAGTCTCGCTTATCGATCCCAGGTCTACGCTGATAAATACTTCCTCACTACGGGGGGAATTGCGGTAAAGTGCCCTTGCAACCAGCTCTTTGCCGGTTCCGTTCTCTCCAAGTATCAGAACGTTTGCGTCTGTTTTGGCAACCTTGTTAATTGTTGCAAAAACCTTTTTCATTTCCGGTGATTCACCGATGAAATCGTGAAAAGGCTGGTCAAGCACTTTGCTTATTTCCTTTTGCTTCATCCTGAGGCCGCTTGCCTCCACACGGGATCTCCTTAACTGAACCGAGGAGGAAACTGTAGCAATGAGCTTTTCATTTTGCCAGGGTTTCAATACAAAGTCAGTTGCACCCGCCTTAATAGCCCTTACCGCTTTTTCAGCATCTCCGTATGCGGTAATGAAAAGGACCACAGCCTGCGGGTCAATCTCAAGGATCTTTTTCAACCAGTCAAATCCTTCCTGGCCGCTTATAGCATCCTTGGTAAAGTTCATATCAAGCAGGATGACATCAAAATCTTCAGATTTTAACAATCCGGGAATGTCAGATGGGTCGGTGGTCGTTTTAATCAGTTCAACATGATGTTTAAGCAGCAGTTTCAATGAAAAAAGGATATCTTCATTATCGTCTACTGCAAGCACTTTTCCATTTTTTCCCATTATGCTACTTTTTTGTTCCATTCCGCCACATAAAGACTGTCAGAATGTGGAATATTTAGATTGTAAATATATTATATAATTTGCATCAATAAACCAATTTAAATTAAAATCTGTACGAAATCGTACGTTCCCTGTTTCATTACCGTACACCAAAACAGCAATAAAGAGTTATTGATACATGCCCAAGTTCAACAATATCAGGGATTAACACTATTTGGCATAATTAATGATTAACTAAAGAGAGAATAATTAAAATTTGCATAATTATGGGTATGGATCGCAAAATAGAGAACAAAGCCAAAAAAAGAAGACAGATCATATGGATTTCTGTGGCAACCGTTTTTGTGCTGGCTGTATTTTACCAGATAATTTTTGGAGACAAAAGTTCGCGCCTGAACGTTGATATTGACAAGATAACGGTCGAGGAGATACGCGAAGGTTCTTTTCTCGATTATATTGCAGTTAACGGCACAGTGGAGCCGATACAGACAATATACCTGGATGCAATAGAGGGTGGGAGTGTTGATGAAGTTATTAAAAGGGACGGAATGGTTACGGAAGGGGAGAAGCTTGCCAGTCTCAGCAATATAAACCTGTTACTTGAAATATCGCGTCATGAAGCTGATGTGACAAGAAATGTGAATGATTTCCGTATGACCAGGATTCAGCTTGACCAGCAAAACCTCAGATACAGGAACGATCTTCTTGATCTCTCCTATTCTTTAAAACAGGCAGAAAGAAGGTATAACAAGAACCAGGTGCTTAGGGAAGAAAATCATATATCACATGAGGATTATGAACTTTCGAAAGAGCATTACGAAAATATCAGAAGAAGATACGAGATTATGCAGGAAAGCTATAAACACGACTCAATTTACCGTGTTGCCCAGCTTGAATCAATGGAGGAATCACTCGAAGCGATGCAGAACAATCTGGGGCTGGTATCAAGAAGGCTGGATGCACTTGATCTCAGAGCTCCTGTTGACGGCGAGCTGGCTTTCCTCGATCTGGAGGTGGGACAAATTATCAACCGGGGCGAGAGGCTGGGCAGGATTAATGTCCTTGATTCATATAAGCTGAGGGTAGAAATTGATGAACACTATATTTCGAGGGTTGTGACAGGGTTGCCCGGAGAGTTCGAATTCGCAGGCGACAGTTATGACATTGAAATAACAAGGATATATCCTGAAGTGGAGGCCGGACGTTTTGGCGTTGATATGGAGTTCACGGGGAGTGTGCCGTCTCAGATAAGAATCGGACAGACTTTCCGGATCCGTCTTGAACTGGGTGAATCGCGTACAGCCATTTTGATCCCGAGAGGAGGGTTTTATCAGAGTACAGGCGGACAATGGGTGTATGTGCTCGATCCTTCCGGGAGTGTTGCTTCAAGACGTGAAATACGAATAGGACGCCAAAACCCGAGATATTATGAAGTTCTTGAGGGACTTGAACCAGGGGAAAGGGTGATAGTATCAAGCTATGACAATTTCGGTAATGTTGACAAACTTGTACTTAGGCAATAGAACTACAGTTATACAGACCAATTGCAAAAACACAATAATAGAAATTAAAACTCAAAGTTATGATCAGGACAAAAGAACTTGTAAAAGTTTTCAGGACCGATGAGGTCGAAACAACAGCGCTCAATAAGGTTAACCTTGAAGTGAATGAAGGAGAATTTGTTGCAGTAATGGGGCCATCCGGATGCGGCAAATCTACTTTGCTGAACATTGTCGGATTGCTCGATAATCCAACTGACGGGGAACTGTGGTTTAACAGTACAGAAGTATCGCGTTTCTCGGAAAGACAGCGTACGAATATGAGAAAAGCAAACATTGGTTTTGTATTCCAGAGCTTTAACCTTATTGACGAGCTTAATGTATATGAAAATGTTGAACTTCCTTTGCTGTACCTGAACATGCCTTCATCAGAGCGTAAGAAAAAGGTGGAAGCAGTGATGGATAAAATGAAGATCGGGCACAGGGCTAAACACTTCCCCCAGCAGCTTTCAGGAGGACAGCAGCAACGTGTAGCTATCTGCAGGGCGGTTGTAACCAACCCTAAGCTGATACTAGCAGACGAGCCAACCGGTAACCTCGATTCAGCCAATGGTGAAGAGGTTATGAACCTGCTGACCTATCTGAACGGTGAAGGGACTACCATTGTGATGGTTACACACTCACCTTCTGATGCTGAGAAGGCAAACAGGATCATTCAGCTTTTCGATGGGCATATTGTAACTGAGAACGTTAAAAAACTGCTTTAATCTTTGCTGAAAACCCTATTAATCCTCAGTACACCATTTCCGGGTTTAACTACATTTAACTAACTAATAAATTATATTATGAAAGATTTATGTGTGCCGGTTTCAGGTTTCAGGGAAGAGGATGTTGCAGAAGTTCAACTCACTTTGGGAGACAGGAAGGTGAAATACAATTTCAGGATAGAATCTTTCCCGTGGGATGTTGAAGATGACTTGTCAGTTTTCACCGACGATGTTTCGCGTTCACTTGCCCGTATTGAAAGGTTAAAAAATGCTATAAAGAATTACGATAAGGGTTGGGAACTTTTACAGATCTTCACTCCGGCCGAGGATGCGAAACATATCCAGGTGCTATACAGGAAAAAAGGGCTGACGGAAAGCTGAACGCAAAAAAGTAAGAGAATAAATCTGGGATATTATGATAAAAGTGAATATTATATCGTTACTGCTTGTTTTACTGACAATTACTTCAGCAAAGGCTCAAAAATACTGGACATTGGCAGACTGTATTGACTATGCACTGGAAAACAATATCAGGATTAAACGCCAGGAGTTGCAGGTTAAGCAAGGTCAATACAATTACCGGCAGTCAATGCTGAATGCTTTGCCGGGGATAAACGCACATGCATCTCATAACTATTCCAGGGGACGCTCACTTGACCTGATCACTTATGAATATATTGACATTCCACATGAATCGGGAAGTATGTCCATGTCTGCCAGCATGAATATTTTCAGCGGGTTGTATAATTACCACAATATCAGACAGGAGAGGCACAACCTGCAGGCCAGTCTTTATGAAGTTGAAGGTGCAAAAGATGAGATTTCCCTCAGTATAGTTGCCGCTTTTCTACAGATCCTTTATGAAAAAGAGATGCTGGAAATAGATGAGAAACAATTAATGTTAAGCGAACTGCAACTGGAAAATGCCAGGGTCAGTTACGAACTTGGTGATGTTCCTAAAAGCAGATTGTACGAACTGGAGTCACAGAATGCAGCATACCGGCACATACTGACCCTGTCGCGTAACCGGTTGAAATCTTCATATTTGGATTTAAAACATTTGCTTCAACTGGATATGGAAGAGGAATTCAGGATAAGAATGCCGGAAATTACTTATGAAACCGATAAAAGTATTCTTATGTACCCGGTTGATGATATTTACTCGGAAGCTGAAAGCTCTTACCCCTTTGTTAAAGGTGCTGAATATCTTTTGAAAAGTTCCAAAAAGGCACTTGATATAAGCAGGAGTCAGTTATTTCCTTCGCTGTCGGTTACCGCCGGCATGGGGTCAAGATACAGCGAGCTTGCGAGGAATCCCCGAGAGAACGATGAAACACCTGATTATCCGTACGATTTGCAGATGAGTGACAACTTTGGTCAGTATATATCCTTCTCTTTGAGTATCCCTATTTTTAACCGCTGGGAGACAAGGACACGTATCAGCAGGGCAAAAACCAACATTCTTGATGCGGAGTATCGGGTGGAGGAGGTTAAGCAGCAATTATATTCACAGGTACACCAGCATTATAACGATGCACTTGCAGCAAAAGACAATTTTGAGTCGGCTGATAAATCCCGTTTGTATGCTGATGAGGCATTCAATTATGCGAAGAGGCAGTTTGAGCTTGGACTAATAAATTTTGTTGATTACCAGTATGCTCAAAACAATTATATTACAGCGGAATCGGAACTTGTAAGGGCAAGGTACGATTTGATACTCCGTTTGGCCTTTCTTGACTACTATATGGGTAATCCCATAGGTATGGAATAGGTTTTTTCATGGTTTCAATTGGTTTTTGGTTGAAAAGGTTGCATCCGGGCTTTCCCCGGTGCAATCCTTTCAGTTTTTTGGTGAAAAACCCAATTCGTTCACCCAATAATTTTAGCAACTATAGTCAGATATATGACCCTTGAAAAGAAACCGCCAATTACAATTGCGCTTATAAAAGATATAACCCCTTTCTCTTTTTTTAGATTGCAAGAAATACTGTAGGCATTGTACATAAGGAATATGTACCAGATAATAACGAAGGTGCCCAACAAACTTAATATCAGGAAAATCCAAACATCAAAACCGGCAAAATTAACTGTTTCACCTTCCATGAAACTGCGCAGAGTTAGTCTGTTGTATTTTCCTCCTGCAGGGAAAAATCCTATAAGTGAATATAAGATTAGCGGAAATCTGGCAAGGGCCTGGGTTCCCAATACATCGATAAACCTGATTCTGGATTTTGATATCAGGATACCGAAAAGGTACAGAAAAAAAGCAATGCTTAGCCAGTTTAAAAAATTGTTAAGGAAAAATACCCACAAAGGAGCAGTATCAGGAACAAATCTTATTCTCAAAGTATTTTCGAAGATAATCGAAAAGTTATAGGTTAAAAGGGAAGTGATAATTATAACCACTAAACCCAACAGCAGTGCTTTAGTGCCTGCAATGTACCTGAAGGGATTATACAATATATCTCTCATTTTTTTTATTCTTTAAACATCAAAAATACAAAATATTATGTATTTCAACGTTTTTTATATTTATTAGTTATTCAACTTTCAAATTCACCTGACTACATAAGAAAACCGCCCCGTCAGAAACAGGGCGGTTTTTTTATCTCTCAGCTTATTTTAAACTCTTTAAGCATTAATCAGCTAAAAGAGTGAAAATTAA
>SLCF01000064.1 GCA_007125955.1 Bacteroidales bacterium
GAAAACAGATGGCGTTCGCTCCAGGTGGTTTCACTCGGACTCGGACAGGCGGAACTTACTGTTACACCATTGCAAATGGCAAATATGACAGCAGCAATAGCAAACAGAGGTTTTTACTATACACCCCGTATTGTAAAGGAAATACAAAACGATTCAGCTATTGATGAAAAATTTACTGTAAAGAATCACACTTCAATAGATTCAACCTGGTTTGAGTTTGTAATTGAAGGAATGGAACGAGTAGTGAATGGTCCGGATGGAGGAACAGGCAGGCTGGCAGAAATTCCATCAATTACAGTTTGCGGGAAAACAGGCACTGTACAAAACCCGCACGGTGAAAATCATTCTGTTTTTGTAGCGTTTGCTCCCAAAGATGATCCAAAAATCGCAATCTCGGTTTACGTCGAAAATGCCGGATACGGTGCAAGCTGGGCTGCACCAATTGCAAGCCTTATGATAGAAAAATACCTTACTGACACTGTTACCCGAATATGGCTGGAAAATCATATACTTAATGCTGACTTTATAACCAATGAGGAGTAATTTGCTGAAAAATACAGACTGGCTTACTATTCTAATGTACCTGGTTTTGGTGTTTACCGGTTGGTTAAGCATTTATTCAGCTGTTTATGATGATTCAAGCCAGGGCATTCTGGATTTAGGAGAACGTTACGGGAAACAGATGATTTGGATAGGTGCTGCATTTTTGCTGGCAGTTATGGTTTTTCTGATAGACACCAAATTCTTCTATGTTTTCTCATACATTTTCTATTCTTTTTCTATTCTGCTGCTTATTGGAGTCCTTTTTCTGGGAATTGAAGTGAGCAGTTCAAAGTCCTGGTTCCAGATTGCAGGCATTCAGATACAACCTTCTGAATTCGCAAAGCTAACAACGGCATTGGTTCTTGGAAGGTTTTTAAGTTCTTATTCAGGAAAATTAAATAACCCCCGAAACCTTATAAATATCGGAGGTATAATTCTTCTGCCTGTTTCATTGATTATGATGCAGCCCGATGTAGGTTCGTCATCCGTTTTTCTTGCTTTTACACTTATGCTTTACCGCGAAGGTCTTTCACTGAAAATTTTTGGTATCGGCTTGCTTATTGTAGTGCTTTTTATCCTTGCCTTATTGCTTAACGAACTGAATATGATTCTGTTTATATTGGCTTTCGCAGCAATACTGTACTGGATTATGAGCGGCAGGTTAAAGTTTCTTTTTATCGGACTGATTATTTTTGGCGGGTTTTTTGGAATAATAAGCGGGCTGAATGAAATCTTTTCCTTCAATATAAAACTGGAACATATTATTGTTCTTGCAGCTGCATTTTCTGTTTTACCTTATTTATTTATTGCATTGTTCCACCGTATGAAGTACGTGATCCCCGTTTTAATTATATTTTTCGGCTCTATATTTTTCACCTATTCAACAGATTATATTTTTGACAATGTTCTTCAGCCACACCACCAGAAACGTATAAATGTAATTCTTGGCATTGAAAATGATCCGCTTGGTGAAGGATACAATGTTAACCAGTCAAAAATCGCGATTGGATCCGGCGGACTTTATGGAAAAGGTTACATGCAGGGAACCCAGACAAAATTTAATTTTGTCCCTGAGCAAAGCACCGATTTTATTTTTTGCACAATAGGAGAGGAGTTTGGCTTTGCAGGCTCTTTTCTCCTCATTCTGATTTTTGTGGTTTTTCTGCTACGGCTGATTTACCTCTCTGAGAGGCAACGATCAGTTTTCAGCCGGATTTTCGGTTACTGTACCTTTTCACTGCTTTTTTTCCATTTTGCCGTTAATATTGGAATGACACTCGGACTTGTTCCGGTTGTCGGAATCCCCCTGCCTTTTTTAAGTTATGGAGGGTCTTCACTATGGTCTTTCACAATCATGCTTTTTATTTTCCTGAAAATGGACGCAGTCAGAATGTCAATGCTTAAATAGTTATATTCAAGCAAATGACCGCAAATGAACGTTGGAAACTGGAACTCCTGACCCGTTTTCAACACTGTGTATAAGATCTGGGAAAAACCTGTAAAAATCATCCCTGAAGATACAGTATTTTTCACGCAGTTCTGATATTGCAAAAGATGTTTCCCGGGGCAGTGAGGTTCTTTTGCTCATTCTCTTCAATACAGTGGAAATACCGTCTATTGAAGTGTAAGCCTCAAGCCAGTTGTTGATAATAAAAAAAGGTAAAAATGCTTTAATTTCTGCAGGTAAAATAAAATAATTGGCAACCAGTATTTCATGCATGTTCATAACAAACTTAGGAAGAGGAATTCTTGAAAAGTTTTCCCATTCACTTGCAAGGAAATGGTCATAAAATATGTCAACTATCACACCCGCATATTTGTGATAGCGCTTTTGCAAATGCCTTTTGCTCTTGTTGAAAATAGGATGATGATCGGTAAAATAATCTATCTCACGGTGAAGGATAATGCCTTTCTTTACCATTTCCGGGTATTTCTCGTAATTATTCCCCTTTACATAATCGCCAATAAAATTCCCAATCTTTATTTCGTCGGAATCACCTGACAAGTATATGTGAGCCAAAAAATTCATCTATAATTTTATTTTTACACAATAAAAATAAATAAAATATTTTCAAATTTTTTATCCTTTTTATATTATGTTGTGACTGTTTTATGAATCGCGGTTTATCAGCCGGCAACGGTATTTAAAAATACTACAGATAGTTATTTTACTGTAATTAAAAGGATTTTTTTATCTTTAAAGCATCTTTACACTTAAAATTTTATTAACAGTTTATCTAATTCAAAATTTACTTTATGCTAAAGAAAAATGTGATAATTATCGGTGCAGCCGGCAGGGATTTTCACAATTTCAACACCGTTTACCGTAATAACAAGGATTATAATGTTGTAGCATTTACTGCTGCTCAGATACCAGATATCCACGGCAGAAAATATCCTGCCGAACTTGCAGGGGACCTTTACCCAGAAGGGATTCCGGTTTATCCTGAAGATAAGCTTACTGACCTTATCAAAGAACATGAAGTTGATGAATGTGTCTTTTCCTACAGCGATATAGCTTATAACAAGGTAATGAACCTTGCAGCATTAGTAAATGGAGCCGGAGCCGATTTTAAACTTCTCGGCTTGAATTCCACCATGCTGAATTCTGCCAAACCTGTTATCGCAACCGGTGCGGTTAGAACCGGGGGTGGTAAAAGTGAGGCATCCAGGAGGATCATCTCCATTTTGAATACATTGGGTGTAAAAGTTGTTGCAATACGCCATCCTATGCCCTACGGCAACCTGGTTAAGCAAGCTGTTCAGCGATTTGCCACTATAGAAGACATGAAAAAACATGAATGCACAATTGAGGAAATGGAAGAATACGAACCTCATGTAATCCTCAACACTGTTATATATTCAGGTATAGACTATGAAGCGATACTTCGTGAAGCCGAGAAAGAAGATTGCGATGTAATATTGTGGGATGGGGGTAATAATGATTTTCCCTTTATCAGGCCCGATCTTATGATTACAATGGTAGATCCACAGCGCGCCGGCCACGAACACAGTTATTACCCGGGTGAGACTACATTGCGGATCGCCGATGTGGTTGTGATTAACAAAATTGAAAGTGCCGACCTTAAGGATCTGCAGCTGGTACGCAAAAATGTTGCAGAATCAGCACCCGAAGCTACTATTATCGATGCATGCTCTCCTACTTTCGTTAACAAACCGGAACTGATAAAAGGCAAACACGTACTTGTAATTGAGGAAGGACCAACAGTTACCCACGGGGAGATTAAGTACGGATACGGTAGTATTACAGCATTGAAACATGGAGCGGCCGGGCTTGTTGACCCGCGTCCCTATGCAGTTGGAAAAATCAAGGAAACCTATGAACAATACCCCGAACTTGGCCCCGTCCTGCCATCAATGGGATACAGCCCCCAGCAGATTAAAGACCTTGAAGCCACCATTGAAAACACTCAATGTGATCTTGTGGTAATTGCTACACCACTAGATATTAACAGAATTATTAAAATCAACAAACCCAATGTCAAAGTCAACTATGAAATGCAGGAAATTGGCAAGCCCGATATGTCAGATGTTATTGATGAATTTTTAAAAAAGCATGATCTTATCCGATAATATTGGAACAGGGACGTGTAATAAAAACCACAGGCAAATGGCATACTGTACTTGATTCTGCCAACAGGGAAATTTCCTGTTCGATAAGGGGGAATTTGCGCACGCGCGGGATCAGAAGCACAAATCCCGTAGCTGTGGGCGACCGGGTTGAATTCAGCAGGTCTGAACATGGCAATACAGGAGTAATCTCTGAAATATTGGTAAGGAAGAACTACATCATCAGAAAGTCTTCCAAGCTTTCCAAAAGTTCGCATATACTTGCTTCCAATGTTGATCAGGCATTTCTGATAGTGACACTTAAACTGCCTGAAACACCCAGGCGTTTCATTGACAGGTTTCTATGCATTGCTGAAGCTTACCGTGTCCCTGCCCGGATTATTTTTAACAAGACCGATCTCTATGAAAATGAGCTTACGGCCAGAATGGATGAGCTTACAGACATCTATGAGAAAATCGGATACAAATGCCATGCTACTTCAGCAGTAAATGAAGCGGGGATTGACAAGCTGAAAGAGGCCATGAAAGATAAAATTAATCTTGTAGCAGGCAATTCCGGTGTTGGCAAATCAACTCTAATAAATATAATTGAGCCTGAATTAAATATAAAAACAAATGAAGTCTCAAAATACCATAAAACAGGGAAGCACACCACCACATTCCCCGAAATGCATCCTCTAACAATTGGCGGCTATATAATAGATACTCCGGGTATTAAGGGGTTTGGGATAATTGATATTGACAAGGATGAACTTTTTCATTATTTCCCTGAAATATTCAATAAATCCCGGAACTGTAAATATTATAACTGTATGCACATAAAAGAGCCTGGATGTGCTGTAAGACTGGCTGTAACCAATAATGAAATAAATAAAGAGAGATATGAAAGCTACCTGAGCATCTATTTTGAGGAAAATGAGAAATACCGGCAAAAAGGCTACTGAGATGCAGGGATTTTATTTCCTTTTCAGCCTTAAAAAAGGAAATAATGAATTATACCGGCAACCAGGTTTTTAAAAATCAATTATTTATGCTCTGTGAAAATTTTCAGAAAATAAAATAACTTTTTTTTAGTTTATTTACAGGAGAATATTTTTCCTTCTTCCTTTTTGATTTTAAGTTTAATACTAAAGTTTTATATTTAACGGTAAAAAAGTAGTAACCCTGACTCCTGTGCAGTTGTCAAATGTCTTGAAAAACCCAATTTTTATCCGGGAAATAATTGATTTCCGAGGAAAGTATATCAAAATTCTAATTTAATATCAGGTACAGATGAAAAAGAGCTTATTGATCGTTATTACACTTGTTTCTGCTTCGATTGCAAATCTGAATGCGCAATACGTTCAGGACATTGTTACCGGCGAGCGCTTAACAATAAAGCGTTATACCGGGATTCAGGGGACTCCCTATTTTGATGAAGATTTTACAACAGGGGATGTTTATCTGACATCAGGTGAGGTTTTCACGGATGCATTGATAAGATACAATGCATATGAAAATGAAATTGAATATTCACATGAGGGAAGGCTATACTCTCTTAAAAACCATTTGATCAGAGAATTTCATATGAGGTACAGGAGAGGAGGTTTAACTGATACTGTAATCTTCAGGAAAGGGTACAGTGGCGAGGGTCTCGACTCAGAAACTTTTTATATTGTTCACTATGAAGGTGATATTACATTCATTGAACGTTTTTCCCAAAGATTCCAGGAAGAGCTTGTCCCCGGTTACGGACAGCCTTCTCCGGAAAAAAGGTTTGCACCGTCAAGCCGGCTCTTTTTGATAAGGGAAGACGAGAGTGTAGATGAAATACGTAAAAGAAAGAATTCGGTACTGAATGCACTTACTGAAACTTCTTTTTTTGGACGGTTTACAGATGAAAAGAGAAGGGAGCTAAATCAGCTTATAAGGCAAGAAAATCTTGATATGGGAGAAACAAAAGACATTGCCCGGCTCCTGGAATACTACGATAAAAATTATTAAGCAGTTTCTACCGGCTTGTATAATATTTTCTTATGAAAGCCCCATCAGCCTTCGGCAGACAAAAAGAGATGAACATACAGAAATTTTTAATAACCTCCCCGCAAATGAAAAGATCCGTATTGATTTTAACACTTATTGCCATTTCCATTCTGAATCTTGATGCTCAATATGTTTTCAGGGATGTTTCTGAGGGCAGGCGATTATCCATCAGCCCTTACAGGGGCGTTGAGGGGACTCCCTATTTCAGTGAAGATTTTATTCCCGGTGATATTTATCTGCATTCAGGGGATGTTTTCAGTGATGCGTTAATAAGATACAATGCATATGAAAATGAAATTGAGTATATGGACAGAGGCAGGGTGTATTCTCTGAAAAATCATTTGATAAGGGAATTCCGGATTGCCCACAAACAGGGCAGTTTAACTGACACAGTAATTTTCAGGAAAGGGTTCAGCGGTGAAAGGCTCAATCCGGAAACATTTTATATTGTTCACTATGAAGGTGATATTACATTAATTGAAAGTTTTTCACAAAGATTCCAGCAAGAGCTTGCGCCTGCTTACCACAAATCATCTGCGGTGAAGAAATTCGTTCCTTCAATCCGCCTGTTTTTGATCCGTAAAGATAGCAGCGTGGAAGAAATCTATAAAAGCAAAAATTCTGTCCTGAATACTCTGGCAGATGTTTCTTTCTTTCGCAAGTTTACCGATAAAAAAAGAAGAGAGTTGAGTCGCCTGATCAGACAGGAAGGTTTGGATATGAGAAAGCCCGATGATATAGTCCGCCTGCTGGAATACCATGACAGAAATTATTAAACGGACTTATTTGCTTTAGCAGAATCAACAAGTTTGTAAAGTTTATCCGAGCGTCTTACAACCTCGGATAATGCAATTGAACATGCTTCACCTTTTCCTGCTGATTCAACCCGTCCGTTGTCATTTCTCAGCTCTTTCACCACTGTTTCAATTACTCCGGTTGTAGGGCCTGTTACAATTATTTGGTCTCCTACTGAAAGAGAACCGTTTTCGATAATAAATTCGGCAACTTTGATTTTGGAATAGTAATTAGTGCTTTTGCCAACATAAACTTTTTTGCGGGTTGCTCCGGAACCGTATTTATGACTCCATTCACCTGTTTTTTGCCCCAAATAGTAGCCATCCCAGAACCCCCTGTTGAAAACCGAAGAAAGTCTTCTTTCCCACTTTTCAATTTTCTCCCGGCAATAAGTTCCGTTGGCTATTGATTCCAGTGCTTCGTTATAGCTTTGTGTAACGATCTTAACATATTCGGGTGATCGTGCCCTTCCTTCTATTTTAAGCACTGTCACACCGGCATCAATAATTTTATTCAGAAAATGTATTGTACAAAGATCCCTGGGCGACATTATGTATTCATTGTCTATTTCAAGTTCATAGCCTGATTCCGCCTCCCTGACAAGGTATGATTTGCGGCAGGTCTGAATACATGCTCCTCTGTTGGCAGAGAGGTTCTTCTCATGCAAACTCAAATAGCACTTTCCGGATATGGCCATACATAGTGCGCCATGGACAAAGATCTCAATTGCTACATTATTCCCTGACGGTCCGGTTATTCGTTCCTTTTCCACACTTTTGCATATAGCTTCGGTTTGTTCAAGGGTAAGCTCCCTTGCAAGCACCATTACATCGGCATACCGGGAATAGAATTTTACCGTTTCGATATTTGTTATATTAACCTGGGTTGAAATATGGACTTCCATGCCGATTGAGCGGGCAAATGAAATAACAGAATGATCTGTTGCAATTATGGCAGAAATACCGCTTTTTTTTGCCTCTCTCACAATTTTTCTCATCAGGTGGAGTTCATCATCATAAATCACGGTATTGACGGTCAGGTAAGATTTAACATCGTTTTCCCGGCATATTTTTGCAACCTCGCCCAGGTCATCAGTTGAAAAATTATTTGCAGAACGCAGTCTCATGTTCAACTCGCCTGTTCCGAAATAGACCGCGTCAGCCCCTCCCTGAATAGCAGCCATAAGCGATTCAAATGATCCTGCAGGTGC
>SLCF01000067.1 GCA_007125955.1 Bacteroidales bacterium
AGTTCAAGAAGATCGAATGTTTTGGGTCCTTCAAACTCTTCAAATACCTGCCAGCTATTTTGGCTTGTATGATATTGAACCTCGGTAAAGGTGATAAACACAGACTCTATACCGTCGGTATCAATCGGTGCGTCGGTTATTGAAAGATTGAGAACTCCTTTATTGTCATCATTTTTTTCACATGCTGTAAAGAATATTGCAAAAAGTAATGCAACCGGTAGTAAAAAGGCTAATTTTTTCATAACATTTAATTTTTTAGTTAATATTAATTTACTTGATTCAATTATTTTCATTTTGAGCTGTCCGGGATCCCAATTTTCAAGGTCTCTAAAACCTTTTTCACTTTTAAAACGGACTGGCCGGTTTAAAGGTTGGAAAATGTTTTATTTTTTTTCCATCAATTTTCGAAGCTTTTCAGCTGAAGTTTCATAAATGAAGGTAAAACACTTTTACCGGGTTAATACGCATCCGGTTCACACTGCCGGTCATATACAATGAAACATATGAAAGTCATTGACGTATATCAGTAATAAACCCCAAAAACAATACCTTTTACCCGTCTCCGGTAATAACCTGGGAAAGTGACAAAGTTATAAAGGGCTTTACAATGGTAATTGGCATATAGTTTGTTAAATAATTAAAAAACCTGCTATGAAAAGATTTCAAATACTTCCCCTTCTGATATTGCTGGCATTTGCCTCATGCACAAGAACAGTCTATGTACCGGTAATGAGACCGGCACCGGTTGATGTGGGGTCGCATATAAAGTCGGTTGCCGTAGTTGACAGGACGGTACCGGAAGATACAACTGCGCATATCGTCGAATCTGTCATTACCGGAAGTTTGCCCGGACTGAACCGTGAGGCGGCTCAAAGATCTATTGAGGGACTTGTAAGAACACTTGAGAACGCTCCCCGCTATGGCGTTGTCAGGGTTCCCGAACGGCTTACAAATCCTGAAATAAGAGGTAACTGGCCCCCTTTGTTGAGCTGGGACTCAATAGAATCAATTGCCGGCAAGTATGACACAGATGCAGTGCTGGTACTTGAATCTTTCAGTTCCGACCTTATTGTTACCGATGGAAAAAGTAATCTCAGGCCACCTGAAGAAAGGGGAACACTGCTCCGGAGAGATTTTCACACAAGGGGAATTGCCAGGGTGAAGCTGGGTTACAGGCTTTACGATGTGCAGACCAAAACAATAGCCGATGAGTTTATGTTTACTCACGATGACAGGTGGGAATCCTCAGGAAATATTATTGAAATGGCAGTTGGGCAATCAATAAACCACCGCCATCTGGTAAACGATGTAGGATTCCATGCCGGAATTATGTATGCCGAAAGGATATCTCCGCGATGGATAAGGCTCAACCGTGAATTTTTCACAAAGGGAAGATTCAATAACAATTTTAAGATCGGGGTAAGACGGGCTACTGTAAACGACTGGAACGGTGCAATGGATGCCTGGTACAGATCTGTCAACTCAAATTACAGAAAAACCGCCGGACGATCTGCTTTTAACCTTGCCCTGATGTATGAGATACACGGAGACCTCGTAAAAGCAAGGGATTGGGCTCAGACTGCCTATACTGACTACGGAATAAGAAAGGCAAGGAAATACGTTTCAGATCTTGAAAGAAGGATGAGGCAGGAAGCATTAACCGATCATCAGCTCAGATAAATAATACTGTTTCAGTTTTTTTCTCTGTCAGTTTAAATTGCTATTTTTCAGTATTGTTCAACATCTTATCCCTTGAGGGATGAAAATGTTGAACAATTATTCGGTTTGACTGTTAAGTTAGTTAAAGTGTAATAATTTTTTGCTAACTTGAAAAACATCTAAACCAAAAACATATCTGAAAAAGGAGGTCGTTTATGAACAAATTACATTTTAAAAAGAAAACCACAATTTTTATTTCTGCATTGCTAATACCCGCATTCTTCATTTTTGCCGGATGCGGTGAACAGCAGGTGCGTGAGGAAGCCGAAACCGTTTTCACGGAAGAAGACCGGGTTGACATGGGCAGGCAGCCCTGGGTTCTGGATATTGAAGAGGCAACTATTGCCAGTCCCGATTACCGCAACACAAGGTGGACGGGTGAATATATGCAAATGGTTTTTATGTCTCTCAAACCGGGCGAAATTATTGATCTTGAAGTACACAACAATCACGATCAGTTCATCAGGATCGAACAGGGTGAAGCACGTGTTCTTATGGGTGAAACAAGGGATAAACTGGATTTTGACAAACAGGTTTCAGATGACTGGGCAGTTTTAATCCCAGCCGGTTACTGGCACCAGGTTACAAACACAGGTAATGTTGACCTGAAGCTTTACACCATTTACGCCCCGCCGGAGCACCCGGAGGGAACAAATCACAGGACGTACGAAGAAGCTGAAGAGTATGAGCACTCTCATGAACATTAAAAAACATAAAACATATTAGTATGAGTAAACATTTTGCAAATGCGCGTTGGGAAGGTAGTCTGGTTAAGGGGAAGGGAAGCTATACCCTGAAAACCAGCGGATATAACGGATCCCTTAATTTTTCCTCCCGTTTTGAAGACGATAAAAGCTCATCCAGTCCGGAAGAACTGATAGGTGCAGCCCACGCCAGCTGTTTTTCAATGGCACTTTCACATGCACTTGATCAGGCGGGTTACAAACCTGTTTCAACCGAAACGGAAGCTGAAGTAACCCTGGAAAAAAGCGGAGGCGGTTTCTCAATAACCGGCATCGTGTTAAAAAACAAAACCAGGGCTGAAGGAATAGACAAGGAAAAATTTCGCGAAATAGCTTCAGGAGCAAAGGAAAACTGTCCAGTATCAAAAGCTCTTAAAGGAATAAATATCAATCTTGAAGCAGAGCTTATCTAAAATATTATTTGCATTTCTCTTCTGAAAGACGTAGTTTGCGATAAACTTCTTATTAGCGGCTTGCAGGCATTCCTGGAGCTTATTGTAAAATATTATAAAAATACAGAGATGAAGAGAAATGCAAATAATTATCAGACGCGGTTTTTATTGATCATTAGTTTAGTATTAATCATTACATGGGGATGCGGGAAAGAGGAGGAGGAGATTCCCTCAACTTATACACTGTCAATTTCAGTTAGCCCGGAAGGAACGGGCACAGTTAACGGTGCAGGTACTTACAAATCGGGTTATATTATAAATATCTCAGCTACACCAAATGAAGGGTATGACTTTTTAAACTGGACGCAAGAAGATGTGGTAGTGGGAACCGACCCGGATTTTGATTTTAACATGCCTGCCGAAGATGTAACCCTGGCCGCCAACTTTATGATTGAAGACGGCACTCAGGGCAATGTAACCGATATTGACGGTAATGTGTACAACACTGTGTTCATTGGTGAAGCAGAGTGGATGGCGGAAAACCTTAAAACCTCGAGGTACAATGATGGTAAAGTCATACCCAATATTACCGTGTTTGAAGATTGGAGCAACTTGAGTTCCGGGGCTTATGCCTGGTTTGACAATGATCAGGATTACGGTGATGCCTACGGAGCGTTGTATAACTGGTATGCTGTGGAAACAGGGAATCTCTGTCCGGACGGATGGCGTGTACCCACTGATGAGGATTGGTCAGAGCTGTCTGATCACCTGGTAGAAAAATACGACGATATAGATGTAATGAATGTTGGCAAAATACTAAAATCCTGCCGTCAGGTAGATTCCCCCATGGGTGGAGATTGCAACACATCTGAACATCCCCGTTGGAACGAGGTTCAGGGCTATTATGGAACAGATGATTTCGGGTTTTCAGCTCTGCCAGGCGGCCGGCGTGGCAGCATTGGCACTTTCAGTGACATTGGCCGTCACAGCAACTGGTGGAGCGCTTCCGAACATAGTGATACGCACGCAACAAACCGGAGAATAATTCTCAATAATGACCAGCTTTTAAGCTATGACACCGACAAGAATGTTGGTTTTTCTGTTCGCTGTATAAGGGAATAAAAGGGGAAAGCAGCACAATTATGTTCCATCTGCCATATGTGCTGCTCCCCTTTCAGCTTTATCCGGATAAATTTATACTCGTTTACATACCCATAATCTGACCAAAGAACAGTGCATTGGCAAAAAGCTTGCTGTTGCCGAACCAGTAAGCCCTGAAATTGGGGTTATGGATAATTGAAACTATCCTGCCCCCTCCCCTGGAGTTGATAAGGACACCTGCAGAGTTATTTATTATATCCTTATAGGGTTCCCAAACGTATCCGCTCATCAATGCATCATCGGTAAATACAAGGGGATTTGCAAAGGGGTTGTTCTCATTTGGTTTTGCGGCAAATGTTCCCGATACGTAAACTGGCAGCATTTCATCCCTGTATCCATAACCTATCGGATGGGTTGTGTCCAGTTTTGTTTCAAAAATAGTGCCTGATATTCTCCTTGCGCCACGGTATTCTGACCTGATGCTGTATGGAAGCATTTCCGGCTCATCAATTGAAGGAGCCGTTACAAATTCCATATTCGCAAAACCGTTTTGCTCGAGCCACCTGTTAGCGGTACCGAAGGCAACTATCGTTCCTCCTCTTCGAACCCAGCGGTCGAGCGACTCTTTGCCCGTATCGCTTATGCTGCCGTATCCTCCGGAGGTCATTAAAATTACATTATACCTGTCAAGATCGGCAAAATTCACCCTGTCAACCTCCATCCTCGTTGATGGTATACTGTAACGCTGGTCAAGCAGGTGCCAGGCCTCTCCCGCTTCACGACTGTTGGTGCCCGGTCCGACAAGTATTAATATTTCCGGTTTTTCTAGGGCTGCAAAACTGCCGCTGCCGATATGTATCCCTTCCTGTGCAAGACTGGTTTCTATAGCATGGATCGTTACACCCGAACCCTGTGCTGCATTTTGAACAAGTCCGAATATCTCATCTTCATCCAGTTCCTGGGTCTGAACCGGCACAGATATAGTCCCATAATTAAATTCAACCAGTTCACCCTCTGCATTATAAATAGAAAGAGGCCGGGTAGCAACTTTAGCCCTTATCCCGTGTTTCTGGAGGTAATACAACGCCTTCGGGGCGTAGTACTCATCCCATTCAAACAGGTATGCATTGTGAGTCTGGCCACCGATAACCCTTCCGTTCGGTAAAGATACCTCTTCTACCAGGTCTCCCTGTATTGATGCCAACTCTCTTGCAGAAGTCACCTTCCCGTAGGGGATGTTGAATGCAAGAGGCATAGTCCAGGTCGACACATCGTAAAAGAGGCTGTCCTCAAACTCAAGGGCCTTTTCGAAAAGAGACTGAATAAATCGGTACTCGGGCTGCTTCAGGGGAACCACCCATGATCTGCCTGCGGTGAAATTCTTGCCGTCAACCTGCACATCCTGCGTAACCTCATGAAAATCTATGGAGTGTGTTTTAAGTATATCCAGCAAGTGGTAATTCCTGCCCTGGTCATAGCTGTCACCAAAAATATAAGCCTCAAATCCCTCCCCTTCTGCTTCTTCAATAGCCGATGAATAAAACCAACGCATGTGCTCATGAAGCTTTTCCTTCATATTCATTCCGGCCTGAATTGTTGAAAGCGACATCAAAACCTGGTTTCTAATTGTATGAGAAAACGAAAGCAGTCCGTGAGAAGTTTCCCTCAAATGCCCCCTTGAGGATGCCTGTTCAAACAATATTCCAATACCCCCGTGAGCATCGGGATAAGTGGAGCCGTAGCCATAGTAAAAATCGTCAAAACGCTCCTTGGTCATATACATTTCACCGATCTTGTCAAAGGCTTCGACATGATAATATGCAATATCCATTGTAAGATCGACTGTTCTTTCGGTAGTCCGAGGGTTCTCCCTTCCGGGAATGCCAGGTGAAAAGAAAAAGGTGCTTTCAGAACCAAACTCATGATGGTCGGTGTTTATATTGGGCATCCACCTGTGATAGGCCTTTACCCTTCCCTTACCTTCAGGATGCTGCACCGGCAGCCAGTCACGGTTCAGATCAAACCAGTAGTGGTTGGTTCTTGATCCCGGCCATACATCCCTGAACTCCCTGTCGTCTGTTATAGGATTCAATGTTGCACTCTTATGCCTGTTAACCCAGCTGGCAAACCTGTCCTGACCGTCAGGGTTAAGCGACGGATCAATAATTATTACCATGTTTTCCAGTACTTCTTCAATCTCTTCACTCATACCGGCAGCAAGATAGTAGGCAACAAGCGGTGCTGCATTGTGGGCACTGTGCTCATTCCCGTGTACACCGTAACCCATTCTCACTATCAATGGCATTCCGCTTACATCAATACCGGGAGACATGTCAGGATCACTCAGCAAGAGGTGTTTTTCCCTTATTGATTCGAGGTTGCGCTGATTTTCTTCGGATGTTATTACCAGATGGACAAGAGGTCTTTGCTCGTATGACCGGGCATATTCGTAGATCATTGCCCTGTCAGACCTGTCCGCTATAACCTGCATGTAATAAGCCAGAGGGGCGCTTTGAATATGCCACTCCCCGATCTGGTAACCAAGAAACTCTTCGGGTGTGGGAATTGACTGATCATATTTAATCTCCGGGAGGTAATACGACAGCTCAACCTGTGCGTCTGACCTGAAAAATATAAAAAGCAAAAAGAAAAATAGTAAGGTTTTTTTCATGATTGAAAGGTTTTAATTGTAAGACTTAATTAAATGGAGTTGTAACCGGAAAGATATAAATTTTTCCGGTTGATGTATTAACAGGTAATTTGAAAAACGGTTGGGTATAAAACAAAAAACAGCGTTTTGCTCCCATTTACTGGCAATCCGTCAAATTGTTAAAAGTTCGGATTATTATCCGATAACCAGGAATTCGAAGAAAAAATGATGTTTTTATGTTTTTTTTTTGAAAAATGTAAATTAAGACCTTAAATTTGTTAGAAGAGGGGGGAGAGATTCAAAGAATGAATTGTTTAATTCATAATCAGACTTTGTTTAAAGTTAACATATTGAACTAATAAATATCTTCCCGGTATCTTTCCGGGGGCGTACTCCGAAAAGCCTCATGAGTAGGAACAATAAAAAAATAAACTGTTATGAAAAAACAAGCTATCACACTGGGACGCGTCGGGATTTTACTGCCAATTGCGTTTTTCATCCCAATTATTGGACAGCTGGCAGTTCTTGCAGGACTGGTCCTGGTTCTCATTTCCCATTACAATTTTTCCAAAGCATTTGAGTCGCCACCAATATTCAACAGGGCTCTGCTTGGTTTTATCGTGTCCATCTTTGGTCAGATAATAGGAGCTATAATTATTGGGATAAGTGTTGGCCTGGCTGCATTTTCGCTTGCAGAAGGAGGTGTTGAACCGACAAACTATCAGGATGCCATTTCCCTTATCTTTGGCAGCGGTTTTGCAATTTTTGGCCTGATAGTCCTTCTTGCAGGAGCTATTATAGGATCTTTCTTCCTGTTCCAGTCACTTAAAGAGCTTGCTGAAAAGTCAGGTATAAAACTTTTCAGAACTGCAGGATTGCTTTATTTCATAGGTGCAATCCTGGCCATTATACTTGTTGGAGTACTGGTAATGTTTGTTGGATGGATCATCCATATTGTAGCCTATTTTTCGATAAAGCCTGATCCGGCAGAAGAGGCTCAGCAGGCTGTTTAAATATTGTCCGGATAACTACTTTAATTATTAACCAAAAATGAGAAACCGGCCAATAGCCCGGTTTCTCATTTTTTTTCCCTGTAAATAAATACTTACTCATGAAAAAAATCACCTTATCTCTTTTATTAGCCTGTCTTACACTGGTAATAACAGCTCAGAAAACACCATTTACAACAGAAGATGCCATCAACGTCCTCTCTTTTTCCATCCGCGATATAACAGAAGAAGGGGATCTGGTAGCAGGTCTCTCTTCAACAAGGCACAACAGGTTTGGAATTGACCACATGAGATACAGGGATCCCTCCTATGTTTCTCCTTCATCGGCAAACCTGGTCATTATGTGTGGTATAACCG
>SLCF01000059.1 GCA_007125955.1 Bacteroidales bacterium
ATGAGCGGACCGGAACTCGACTTTGTTGACAACCGGCTGCTGAGTGTGCAGCTTGTAAATAACAATATGACCAGTGCAACCATCTTTGACACGAAAGGGAATGTACAGCAACCCTCCGACATGTTGTACAAAAAGAACCTGCTTGCATTCAGGGGCAGTTTCCGCCCCATCACCAACGCAGGATACGATATGATTAAAAAGAGCTGCACCACATTCAGCACAGACGAGGAGACCTCCCACGAGAACACCATTGCTCTTTGTGAAATAACTTTGAGCAATCTTTTACAGGAAGGTGAGTTTGATGAACGCGATTTCCTTGACAGGGTAAACCTGCTGAACCGGCTTGGACAAAATGTGATGATCTCCAAATTCAGGGAGTATTACAAGCTTGTGAACTACTTCTCCCGTTTCAGGATACAAAAGATGAGGATTGTTATTGGAGTGCCGACACTGATGAATGTGTGGGACAGGAAATATTATAAAAACCTTAAAGGCGGCATACTGGAAGCGTTCGGAATGCTTTTCCCCGACAATATGAAGCTTTACGTTTACCCATCAATTAATACCGGAACAGGAGAGATTATTGATTCCGAAGGGATATCGCTCAGCACCGACCTTATCCACTTGAAAAACTATTTGAAGGAGAACGGGAAAATACGCGACATTTACAATGCTGACAAAAGGTGGCTTCACCTCAGCTCAAGGAAGGTTCTTGAGCTGATGCAGAAAAAGGACCCGGTCTGGGAAGAGATGATCCCCCCCCCTGCACTTCAGTATATAATAGAGAACGGGATATTCGGTTATAAAGAATGAATCTGCCCGGATCTTTACTAGGCAAACTAATTTTGAAAAATTATGTAATTTCACGAATATTGGATTTAGCTCCACACGGCGAAGCCCGGTAAAAATGTTTTTTATGTAAGCTGAAGCCTGTTTTCTTTTAAATGCAAAAAATGTTTTAAAATGAAGAATGATTCTTTTCTGGGCAGTGCTGACCCCCCGGTAATTGAGAAGATGTACCGCGATTATATGAACGATCCGGAATCAGTCGCGGAAGGATGGAGAAGATTTTTTGAAGGATTTGAGTTTGCCAGAACCGGTTACCGCACCTCCACGTGTGATGAAACTGAAAAGGAGTTCAGGGTAATCCGCCTTATTGATGCATACAGGCAAAGAGGCCATCTTTTCACGGAAACCAACCCGGTTAGGACAAGGAGGCAGTACTCCCCTACCCTTGACATAGAGAATTTCGGGCTCGAGGAGCAGGACCTGGAAACCGTTTTCAATGCCGGCAGCTACTGTGGCATTGGGCCCTCGAAGCTTAAAGATATAATAGCGCACATGAAGCAGACCTACTGCAGGTCTGTAGGTGTGGAATACCTGTATATCAGAACCCCGGAAACAGTTGAATGGCTCAGGGAAAAGATGGAGGGTTTGCAAAACACGCCATCTTTCTCACCTGATGAGAAAAAGCATATATATCATTACCTCAAGATCGCTTCAGGATTTGAAAATTTTTTACACAGGAAGTTTACCGGTCAGAAGCGATTTTCACTTGAAGGGGGAGAGTCTCTCATACCGGCACTGAATGGGGTTATTGAACGAGGTGCTGAACTGGGAACCGAAGAATTCGTTATAGGCATGTCTCACCGGGGAAGGCTCAACGTGCTTGCTAATATCATGCAAAAACCCTACGATGACATATTCGATGAATTTGACGGTGAGGAGTATAACGATGAGATAGCACTCGGCGACGTGAAATATCATCTGGGCTACAACTCCACCATATCAACCGCTGCCGGGAAAAAGGTAAACCTTAACCTTGCGCCCAATCCATCACACCTGGAAGCTGTAGATCCGTTAGTTTTAGGAATAACAAGGGCAAAGCTAGACGACCGCTATAAAGGCGACCGTTCAAAGATAGCCCCCATACTGATACACGGTGATGCCGCCATAGCAGGCCAGGGCATTGTTTACGAGATAGTACAGATGTCGAAACTTGAAGGGTACGGTACAGGCGGAACTATACACCTTGTTGTAAATAACCAGGTCGGTTTTACAACCAACTATACCGAAGGCCGGTCCAGCACATACTGCACCGATGTTGCCAAAGTTATAAGGGCCCCCGTTTTTCATGTCAATGTAGACGATGTTGAGGCCCTTGTATATACCATCAAGCTTGCTATGGAATACAGGCAAAAGTTCGGATCGGATGTTTTTATTGATATACTCGGGTTCAGGCGATACGGGCACAATGAAGGAGACGAACCCCGTTTCACCCAGCCCCTGCTTTACAAGCAGATAGCTTCCCATCCCGGAGTCCGCAAAATTTACAGCAAAAGGCTGGCAGAAGAGGGTGTAATGTCTGAAGAGGAGGTTAAAAAAGCCGAAAAGGATTATGAAAAGCATCTTGATGAGAAGCTTGCTCTGGCGGCACGCGACAAGGTTGTTCGTATAAAGCCGTTCTGCGGTGAGGAATGGGAAGGTTTCCGTTATGCCGGTAATTCGGATTTCAGATCATCGCCCGATACAGGGGTGTCTATGGAGAAGCTGAAAAAGTTATCGGAAAAGATAAACACACTCCCTTCAGGGAAAGTATTCTTCAAAAAAATTGAGAAGCTTCTGCAGGACAGGAAAAAGATGAGCAGTAAAAACAGTCTTGACTGGGCAATGTGCGAGCTCCTGGCATATGGAAGCCTCTTAACTGAAGGACACCCGGTGAGGCTGAGCGGACAGGACAGCATAAGGGGCACCTTCTCTCACAGGCATGCATCCTATGTTGTTGAAGATTCCGATGAGAAATATTACCCTCTGAGCAACCTTTCGGAAGGACAAGCCAGATGCAGCATTTATAACTCACCCCTCTCCGAGTTCGGGGTTATGGGTTATGAATACGGCTATGCGCTAGCATTCCCAAAGGGATTGACAATATGGGAAGCACAGTTCGGTGACTTCCACAATGCGGCGCAGGTGGTTATAGACCAGTTCATCAGTTCTGCGGAGGAAAAGTGGGGGCTGATGAACGGGCTTGTTCTGTTCCTGCCTCACGGTTATGAGGGACAGGGGCCGGAACACTCCAGCGGGCGGATTGAAAGGTTCCTTACAATGTGTGCTTCAAATAACATGCAGGTTGTAAATCCCACCACTCCGGCAAATTTCTTCCATCTTCTGAGGCGGCAGGTATTACAACCATTCAGGGTACCCCTTGTTGTGTTCACCCCTAAAAGTCTGCTAAGGCACCCGGAGTGCAGGTCTTCATATGAAGATCTGGAAGAAGGCGGGTTCAAAGAGGTAATAGACGACCAAGCAGCTGAGCCGGAAAAAATATTTCAGGTAATTTTCACTTCGGGAAGGCTCTATTACGACCTGGCAAAAAGGAAGGAGGAGCGGAAAGCACATGATACGGCAATAGTACGGATTGAGCAGCTTTACCCCTTTCCTGATAAACAGCTTTCGGAGATAATAAATAAATACCCCAACGCCGAAAGGCACGTCTGGGCGCAGGACGAACCTGAAAATATGGGAGCATGGGATTTCCTCCGGCGCAATTTCACGGATGTCAATCTTCTGCCCATAACAAGGCCGGCCAGCGGGGCGCCTGCAGGCGGACTCATGAAGCTGCACAAGGCAAGGCTTGAAAAAATACTTACCAAATCGTTCATGGAGTGTGATTGCGAAAAGTCAAGAAAGTATTGCGGACAGGATTGCCAGAAATTCTCAATGAAGTCAATGGTAACAAGTAATAAATAGACCAAAACAGCCAAACAGTTAAGATATCTGAAAAATATACAGTTATGATAATTGAAATCAAAATACCTGAGGCAGGCGAATCCGTAACCGAGGTTGAACTGGCCAAATGGCTTGTAAATGACGGCGACTATGTAGAAAAAGACCAGGAAGTGGCGGAAATAGAATCCGACAAGGCCACTCTCCCGCTTTTAGCTTCAGAAAGCGGAAAGATCTCTATTATAGAAAAAGAAGGCGCTACCGTTAAACCGGGTACAGTTGCATGCAAAATAGATACATCCGCCAAACCTAAAAAGCCCTCCCCCGCCCCTGAAGAGGTCAAAGATAAAGAAAGCAAGCCCAAAAAGGAGGCGGTCAAAGATAAACAACCGGCACCGGATAGTTCTGAAACCAAAGAAGCAGCACCGGCTGAAGAATCACAGGTAAAGGCAACTCCTCTTGCCCGCAGTATGATGAAGGAGAAAAATCTCTCCGTTAACGATATTATAAACGGGCTTAGAAAGATAACTTCAGAAGATGTGGAAGCGGCAGTATCAGTAGGTGCAGCAGCTGAAATAACCTCTCCGGTATCGCGTGGCGAAGCTTCCAGGGAAGAGAGCAGCAGCAGGATGTCCACCCTCCGCCGCAAACTGAGTGAAAGGCTTGTAGCAGTGAAAAACGAGACAGCCATGCTCACCACATTCAATGAGGCGGATATGAGCAATATAATGGAGATACGCAAGAAGTACCAGAAGAAATTTACAGAGAAGCACGGGGTTAAGCTGGGACTGATGTCATTCTTTGTCAAGGCAGCCATAAAGGCGCTGGAGCTTTACCCCCTTGTAAATTCGCGCATAGAAGGAGAAAATATAGTAACCCCCGGATACTTCGATATTGGGATTGCAGTGCAGACTGACAAAGGGTTAATGGTGCCGGTAATAAGGAATGCCGAGGTGATGGGAATGGCAGAAATAGAAAAAAAGATCCTTGAGCTGGCTGAAAAGGCAAGGAAAAACCGTATCACTCCCGACGATATGGCCGGGGGTACTTTCACCATAACCAACGGCGGTATATTCGGATCGCTTTTGTCAACACCGCTGATCAACCCTCCCCAGTCGGCTATCCTCGGCATGCACAACATTGTGGAAAGGCCTGTTGCAGTGAACGGCAAGGTGGAAATAAGGCAGATGATGTACCTGGCACTCTCATATGACCACCGAATGGTTGACGGCAGGGACTCGGTAGGTTTCCTCGTCAAAATCAAGGAGATGATAGAAAACCCCGCAGCAATGCTAACCGGAGGCCATAACCCCGCTGAAATGCTGCTGGACATCTGAACCTGCCCCTCCCCTGCTTCATAACCAAACATTACAGAAAACTAATCATAAACGGTTTCCTCTCCGGAAACCGTTTTTTTAAAACCCACCATGCCCTCCCTGTGGTTAAAAACCCGTTAATAAAAAAATGCAAATTGACTTTCAAGCAATTGGATTTATTGTTAACTTTACTGTAGAATAACTCTAAACAACCCGCAAAATAAAAATCCATCAAAAGCCAACATACAAATATTATATATACACTTAACGTTGTAGGCAAGGTGAGAAAAATACCCTGATCCAAGTTCAATCATTTTTTTGTAATTTAGTAACAAAATAAAAGGCATGGCAGATAATCAAAAAATATTATCAGACTTAAAAGAGTATTTAATTCAGAATTACTATGGATCAATTAATGAGATTGTTTTATTTGGTTCGCATGCAAGAGGTCAATCAACTGAGGATTCCGATTATGATATATTAATTGTATTGGATAATGATTATTCGACAAAGGATGAAAATATCATATTGGATTTATGTTATGACATTAATTTAAAGTACAATATACTTATTGATGTTCATTTGTTGTCAAAGAGCGAATTGAAATCCATAAGAGGCAAGCAACCAATTTTTGTTAATGCCTTAAAATCAGGGATACACGCATGACTATTGAGAGCAGTGATAAGAGGGAATTAATTAAATATAGGCTTGATCAAGCTGATGAAACAATTGAGGATGTTCGGATCTTAATTGAGAATAATAGAATGCGTGCTTCTATTAACAGGATTTATTATGGGATGTTTTACTCATTGTTGGCATTAGGAATAAAAAATGAGTTTGAAACATCCAAACATGCTCAACTAATTGGCTGGTTCAATAAGAGTTTTATTAACAAGGGTTTGATCGATACCAAATACGGTAAAATCATTAACAAAGCTTTTAATCGCAGGACTAAAGGGGATTATGATATTAATATTGATTTTGAGAAAGATAATGTGATTGAGATGTATAATGAAATGCAAGATTTTATTTCCAAGATTAAGAATTACTTAGATGCTGATTAGGTCCATCAATATTTAAAAATCTTATCTTAAATATTTTCAAGCATTGAAAATATGAGAAATATTCCAGTGGATAAAAGAGAATTTGATCTTTGGTAAAATGGTTTGAGATAATGGATATTTCAGAACAATATAAAGATTTGACAGAAAAGATTAATGAGAACCTTCCTTTAAAAGCTTACCCAATTAGGGAATTGGTGAGAAATTTTCGCAATAATGGACACCCTATTACTTTAAAGACTGAGTTAAAAATTACAAGCGCTCATAATAGTGGTGATATTTCCGGGATAATGTGTACAGTTGAATTAAAAAACGGTTATAAAATGGCTTGTGCTTTAACGCATTTAATTTTTCATAAATCCACGTTTCTTTATTCTGAAATTGCAGATTATCAAAGGAAGAGAGAGAAAACGATAAAGCAATTGAGGTCAAGAGGCATGAATTGATTATCGCCCAGCCTACAATCGAGTAGGCTGCCCCGCCAGCCATAGCTGACGGGGAAAACCTCTCACACCACTGAACGTACGGGTCTCGTATTCAGCGGTTCATTAAGATGAGGAGCAATTTTAAGATAATAATCAAGCATAGCCTCATACCCCCTTTTCTTCAAGCGAACAAGATTGATCGTAGTGCCCAGTATCGGACTCTGGGCAACAGTCCATCCCCCCATGCGGGTTCTGCTCCAGGCATTTGATTAATAATGACATCTAACATTTGGGGTACAGGGCAACCGGTATCTCTGTCAAACCATTTTTCCTGTTTTTTGTTATGCAATAGGAAGTGAGCTGCGCTCCACGGGGCTGCAATACTAATGTGTTCAGGCTGCAGGTTTGTCGCTGTTTCAGGCTTTGCAGCCTTAACTGCATTTAACTAATATATTTATATGTAGTATGATAGCAAAAGTTTTACTTATTGTCGCTGCAATGATCTTTTTTCCTGTCTGTTCTTTTTCCCAGTTGACCGGCAGTGTGAGGGATTCCAGTACCGGAAAACCGGTAATTGGAGCGAACATAACTTATAGCGGAGGAGAAAGGGGAACAATTAGTGATGTGCAAGGCTTTTTTGAAATTGAAAAACTGGATGAGGAAGAATTCGTTGTCAGTGCTATCGGCTATAAAACAACAACGGTAACGGTAGTTCCCGGCAAGGACCATTATCACATAAATCTTGATCCTGCTGATTATTCACTGCAGGAGGTTGAGGTGACCGCCTTTAACCGTTCACGGCGGCTGGTAGATGTACCGGGTTCCATTTCCATGATCCCGGCCGGCCGTATTGAAAGGGAACAACCTGTAACAGTGGTGCCTGTCCTAAACCAGGTACCCGGCGTTTTTGCACATTCCGGCGCACTGAATACAAGCCGCATCACCATCAGGGGTATTGGCGCAAGAGTGCCTTATGCAACCGGCAAAATCCGTGCATACCTTAACAATATACCGCTGACCAACGGATCGGGTATCAGTATAGTTGAAGATATAGACCCCTCTGTATTAGAGCGGATAGAGATCATAAAGGGTCCCGCAACAAGTGTATATGGTGCAGGACTTGGCGGAACTGTGGTAATGACGGCAAGGAACCCGGACTTACAACCTAACCGGGTAAGCAACAGCTTTAATGCCGAATCATGGGACCTATACCGCAACACATTAAATATTGATGCCGGAACAGGTAATATGGGAATAAGCATTAACTATAACCATACACAGAGCAACGGCTACCGGGAGAATAACCGGTACAGGAGAAACGGACTGACTG
>SLCF01000115.1 GCA_007125955.1 Bacteroidales bacterium
AATATAAATTACACTTAAATGAAAAAATTTCCGTTGCAACTATTCGGGGTGTTATTTCAATGAACAATTTTTGATGCATGTATTGTAAAATTTTTCGCATCCCGTTCCAAATGCTCCACCGGTTAGGATGACGACTTTATTTTCTGCTCTTTTCTGTCAGAATTCATTATTGCGAATTAATAACATAAAATTAATTACATTAAAAAAGAAGAAGTTACACTATTACTGAAAAGATTTACATTATTCACACTGCTCTTATATCTCTTATTGCCGTATTTTAGCCATATCAAGTTCAGCGCGAAAGTTTAGTAAATCAATTTTGCTTTGCGGAGGGTTTGATAACAGAAGGGAATCAATTTCTGAAAAATTAATTAATAGAATCCATTATGCTGCAAAAATGTTCCATTGAGTTTATCTTTTTAAGATTTTCCGGGAGCTTTCCGGTCAAAGCCGAAGTCTGATATCCTGTAAAAAAAATCTTTTGCCGCGGGAAGGATTCGGAGAGGTAAAAAAGATATTCTTTCATCTTTTCCGGTGATATTCCGGTTGTAAAAGTTGTAAGGAAATAGTCTGCTTCTCTTATTGAAACTATATGTTTCAGATTGTCAAGCGGCACTTTCTGTCCGAGATAAATAACTCTGTGACCCCTCCTTTTTAACAGGTAAGAATAAAAAAGCAGGCCAAGCTCGTGTAGTTCATTATCGTGAAGAAAAAGTATAAAGGTTTTTGCATCGCTCCGTGGAGAAGCTTCCTGACCGTCAATTGCAACAATCAGTTTCTGCCTCAAAAGATTTGAAACGAAATGTTCCTGGGCCGGAATGATAGAACCGGTTTGCCAGAGCAATCCCACCTTTTCGAAAAATGGGTGCATAATTTGCACGACTGATTCCTCAAATCCAAATTTAATTATAGAATCACCGAGTATTTTTTCGAACTTGATATCATCCAGATCCAGCATTGAAACTACCAGATTCTCTATTTGAGTGAATGCATCTGAGGTTTCGTTGGTAAGGTGCATCACCTTTTCCTTTATACTTTCCTGGCTGAGTTTGGCAATATGCGAGATCTTAATCCCGTGGCGGTTCAGGATTGCAATATTGAGAAGTCTTTTAAGATCATCGTCGCTATAAAACCTTATATTGGTCTTTGTTCGCTGAGGAGTTATTATTGCATGCCGCTTTTCCCACATACGAAGTGTGTGTGCTTTAATACCCGATAACTCTTCAAGATCCTTTATAGAATACTTTGGCATCGATTTTTCCTTCATATTTATCCACTTAGTAAACAATGCAGTTAACAAAAAGTTGAGTGTAATATTCCCGATCCGGGAAAATATATAATTATTTTTTCCTTGCCAGGAATAAACCATCCCTGACCGGCAGCATAAGAGTTTCAACAGAGGGGTCGGCTACAGCCATTTTGTTGAATTCAGCAACCCCCGATGTTGACGGATCGGATGTTTCCGATTCATCCAGCACCTTGCCATTCCAGAGTACATTGTCAGCTATCAGGAAACCTCCCCTTTTCAGCTTTGGTAATACAAGCCTGTAATAATCCGGGTATTCCCTTTTTTCAGCGTCAATAAACACAAGGTCAAAAAGAAAATCCAATTGCCCGATTATATCCAGAGCGTTACCGTTGTACTGAGCTATTTTTTCCTTCAGTCCTGAACGCCTGAAAAATTCTGCTGCAAAACCGGTAACCTCATCATTTATCTCAATTGTCCTGATATGCCCTTCTTGTGCAAGGCCCCTTGCCAGGCAGATTGTTGAATAACCTGTGAAAGTCCCTATTTCCAGAATCTCTTTTGGTTTCAACATCCGGCTTATGAATTCAAGAATCTTTCCCTGGTAAGCTCCTGATATCATTCTGGGGTTGAGTATTCTGAGATGGGTCTGTCTGTTCAGTTCACTCAGCAGCTCGTCTTCAGGAGAAGTATGACTGGTAATATATTCTTCAATTTTCGGTTCAAGATACATTATCACAGAATTTAGAAGTAGGTGAGTGATGTCAATTTTTCCGGTTCAAAAACATCGTTGGCCATTTCCATCAGATCTTCCGATGTTATATTTTCAATAATATTGAATATCTGGCCGGATGAGTAGAGTCTGTTGAAAAGGAGGTAGTTCTTTCCCATTGTCTGCATCAGATGCTCCTTGTTTTCAAAGGACATTACAAGCTGTCCCGTAAGCTGCCGTTTTGCATTGCTCAACTGAATAGTGCCCAGCTTTTTCTTTCTCAGCCTGCTGAATTCCTTCATTACTATAGCGATGCATTTCTCAAGGTTTTCCCTGTAAGTTCCGAAATAGGCCCCGAATATTCCAGTATCGGTGTAGGGTGTGTAATGTGATTCAACATTGTAGGCATAACCTTTCTTTTCCCTCAGAGCAATATTGAGTCTGGAGTTCATGCCCGGACCGCCTGTAATATTGTTGAGCAAAGCCATTGTAAAACGGCGTCTGTCTTTTAAATCAGGCGCAATATTCCCGATCATACAGTGTGCCTGGTGGGTGTTTTTGCTCACTCTTTTATTCGCGGGGATATATGTGCGGAAGGGAAGCCTTTCCTTCCCGTTTTTGCTGTCGGCTATATTTTCCAGGTGATTCGCTGCAATCCTTACAACCCTTTTGAAATCCATATCTATAACTATGCTGAAAACCATCTGGTTGGTTGAGTAATTTTTCCTGATGAAGCGCTCCAGGTCTTCACGTGTGAATTTTCTCACACATTCCGGCGTTCCAAGTATACTCCTTCCAATTGAATTGCCCTTGTAAACTGTTTCTTCAAACTCGTCAAAAATCAGTTCTGCCGGATCATCCTTATAGGAGTTTATTTCATCAATTATAACCTCCTTTTCAAGGGAAATCTCCTTTTCCGGGAATGTTGAATGGAAAACAATATCACAAATCAGCTCAACGGATCTTTTAAGATCTTCCTTAAGGAAAGAAGAGTATATGCATGTATGCTCCTTTGTGGTAAAAGCATTTATTTCGCCTCCTACAGTTTCCATCCTGTTGATTATATGATGGGCGCGCCTTTTTTTTGTACCCTTGAATATTGCATGTTCTATAAGATGTGCCAGGCCGTGTTCCTGTTCGGATTCATCTCTTGATCCTGCATTTACTGTAAGTCCGCAGTGACCGACAGGAGACGGGGATCTGTGGTGTACAAGCCTTATTCCGTTGTCAAATATGTGGGTGCGGTAAAACATAAAATTGTAGTTTACCCCGCAAATATAATAAAAGGAACAGATTGTTGTTTTCACTCAATTTAAAGACGGGGAATATCTGGAATTAAAAAAGTTTTAAAAAATAAATTTTTTGTTTAGATTTGCAGTCCGGTTGCAAGCAAACGGTACCATAGCTCAGTTGGTAGAGCAACGGACTGAAAATCCGTGTGTCCCTGGTTCGATTCCGGGTGGTACCACGACCGCAGACCAATATTGATTATTGGTTTGCGGTTTTTCATTTATATACAGGGTTTTGCAGAAACTTTAATTAAAGTGGCGAATCCGCCCGTTTACTCAGAATCTCTTTGTATAAATATGGCAATAGGGTTTTGATCCGTTTTTGGTATAATATTCCTGATGGTAATCTTCCGCCTCGTAAAATTCTGAAGCTTTTGTCAGTTTTGTGGCTACATTATACCCCTTCTCCCTGAGTATGTTTAACAGATATTCAGCAATTTCCTTCTGGTAATCATTCATATAAAAGATCTCAGACCTGTACTGACTGCCGGTATCCGGACCCTGCCGATTAAGCTGCGTGGGGTCGTGTATTTCGAGAAAATTTTTTACAACCTCCTCATATGATATTTTTAACCGATCATAAACCACCTTTACTGCCTCTGCATGGCCGGTGGTTCCGTTGCAAACTTCCCTGTAGGAGGGATTTTTGATATGACCGCCGGTGTAACCCGATATAACGCTCACCACTCCTTTAAGTTTTTGCAGGTAATATTCAACACCCCAGAAACACCCTCCGGCCAGCAAAGCTTTTTCATAAATACCGCTTTCAAGTTTTTCCGGGATAAAATCAACCGAAACGGAATTTACGCAGTGGCGTGTATCCTTTTCAGTGTAACCTTCGCCCCTGAAGACATGTCCAAGATGAGCATCACATTTTGAGCACAGTATCTCAGTCCTCACGCCGTCTGCATCAGGCAGTCTTTTTATTGCACCGGGTATTTCATCATCAAAACTGGGCCAGCCGCACTGCGAATCAAACTTGTCATCAGATCTGAAAAGTGCCTGGCCGCACTTTTTGCAGAGGTAAGTGCCCTCTCTTTTGTTGTCGTTATACATCCCTGTCCACGGACCCTCGGTCCCTTTCTTATCTATTACAAACTCCTCGAACTGACTCAGGAAGTTGTGCCTGATCTTTTCCTGTTTACCCGATTTGTCTTTCATCTCATTTTGAATTATTGGTTCTGCTATTTACAATACAATTGACAACCATCTTTTGTTCTGCCCGGAAGCAATATAATTTGAAAAAGATAAAGGTTTATTTCATCTCTCACTGTCTGCTGTCTCCTGAGGAACAGATTCATAAAAATAGGCTGCTTCCTTTTCCGGGTCGTCATAGGTGAATAACCGGGCATCTTTCCTTGATGAAAAAAAGTTCATCATTGCAAAGTCGCCTATGCAGAGGGAGCTGTGGGAAAGCAATGCCACCAGCGAAGTCCACTGTCCGGCCGGCTCCAGGAAAATATAACCTGCAATGAAAACAAGGTTCAGTATAACGAAAGGAAGGAGGGCAACAATAGTGAACTGCTTTTTCCCAACTACAAAGCCGGGAGCCGAAGCATAAAAAAGCATCTGCCTGAGACATGCACCGTATTTTACCTTCCTGGCACCGGCAAGCTTGTATGCAACTCCATGGAGAAGTTCGTGGAATGGTATCACAATTACCATCCCCAGGAAAATTCCGGCAAGGAAATATAACAATATCGTTTTCCCCCCTAAATATCCTGTATATATGGAGTAAATACCAAAAAAAATAACATACAGTAAAAGCAGGAGATTGAAAAGGTAGTAAAAGACAATGGGGGCATGCAGTTGGCGCAGATTTTCAAGTACAAAATCTACTATCTCTTTGTGATGAAGAGTCTTCAGAAGTCTGAAACGATCACTGTTGCTAAGTTCATTTATTGTAGGCCGCATTGTTAAGTTCTGAAAGAACAAATGGGTTCCTGGTTTGTTCTGCTAATATAATAAACTAACCCGTATTTTAAGTTTTTTATATTTTTCTCCTTGTTTAAAAATCATAATTTTGAGGGTTTCTATTCATTTTCAACATACAAACTATGACAGACAAAAAGAGGGTTATTCTTGTGATTCTTGATGGGTGGGGTATTGGTGACAGATCAAAGGGTGATGTTATTTACAATGCCGCCACACCGGTAATGGACAGGCTTCAAAAGGAGTATCCATTTTCCAGGCTGGAGGCAAGCGGTGATAATGTCGGATTGCCTGAGGGGCAGATGGGTAATTCTGAAGTGGGTCACCTCAATATTGGTGCCGGCAGGGTAGTTTACCAGGATCTGGTCAAAATAAACCTTGCCGTAAAAGATAACTCAATTTCCGATAATGAGGTTCTCAGGGAAGCTTTCCTGTATGCCCGCAATGAAAATAAAAGTGTCCATTTTATCGGACTGGTAGGAGAAGGGGGTGTCCATTCATCCCAGAAACACCTGCACAAGTTATGTGATATATCCGGGGAATACGGACTTGAAAAAGTTTTTGTGCATGCATTCACTGACGGCAGAGATACCGATCCGAGAAGCGGACTTGGTTTTGTAAAGGAGCTTAAATCACATATGGAAAAATCCAACGGCAGGATAGCCTCGCTTGTTGGCCGGTATTATGCAATGGACAGGGATAAAAGGTGGGAGCGGATTAAAGAGGCATACGACCTGCTTGTTCACGGCAAGGGAAAAAAGTCCGAAGATATTGAAAAAGCTATCCGTGAGTCTTATGATGATGGTGTAACCGATGAATTTATCAAGCCCGTGGTGATGGTTGACGGTAACGGCAACCCCACAGGAAAGATTGAAGAAGGCGATGTGGTGATTTGCTTCAATTTCAGAACCGACAGACTCCGGGAAATCTCAACAGCTCTTACTCAGAAGGATTTTCCGGAATACGGCATGCAGGCCATGCCGTTGCATTATGTAACCATGACCCGGTACGATGACACATTCAAAAATGTCAAAGTAATGTTTGATAAGGAGAATATTAAGGGAACAATTGGTGAAGTGATCTCTGAATCGGGGAAAAAGCAGCTCAGAATAGCCGAAACAGAAAAGTACGGCCATGTTACATTTTTCTTTTCCGGAGGGAGAGAGGAAGAATTCAAAAATGAGAAAAGAGTACTGATCCCTTCCCCAAAGGTTGCTACTTATGACATGAAGCCGGAAATGAGTGCCTTTGAGGTTAAGGATGCCGTAGTTGCCGAACTGGAAAAGAATGAACATGACTTTATATGTCTCAATTTTGCCAACTGCGACATGGTGGGACATACCGGTGTTTATGAAGCAATCAGGACAGCTGTGGAAGCGGTTGACAAATGTGTCGGGGAAGTGGCCGAAGCTGCCCGCAGAAACGGTTATTACACCCTGATCATTGCAGATCACGGAAATGCTGACAATGCATTGAACAGTGATAACTCTCCCAATACCGCACACTCCACAAATCCAGTGCCCTGCATACTTGTTTCTGATGAACACAGGGTGCTGGATAACGGTATACTTGCAGATATTGCCCCGACTATACTGAAGATAATGGGACTTCCCGTTTCTTCCGATATGACAGGAAAACCACTGGTAAATTAGATTTTTATGATTCAGATAGAAGATAAGATTGTAAGCTCCGATCTGCGGGAAGTGAAATTTGTATGTGACCTGAAGAAATGTCTGGGAGCTTGCTGTGTTTTTGGAGATGCCGGAGCACCGCTTGAGGATGAAGAAACAAAAATACTTGAAGGAATTTTCCAGAGGCTTATACCATATTTAAGGGATGAGTCAGTTAAGTCTATAATGAAGCAGGGAGTGCATGTAATTGATGATGATGGTGAAAAGGTTACCCCGCTGCTGGAAGGCAAGGAGTGTGCTTACGCTTTTTTTGAAAACGGAATAGCCCGTTGTGCTATAGAGAAGGCCCATTCCGAGGGAATTGTTGATTTCAAGAAACCTTTATCCTGCCACCTTTACCCTGTAAGGGTGAAGAAATACAGTAGCTTCAAAGCAGTGAACTACGAACGCTGGCAATTATGTGAATCAGCTCTGAAAAAAGGCAGGAAATTGAATATTCCGATCTATGAATTTTGCAGGAGAGCACTTGAAAGAGCTTTCGGAAGGAAGTTTTGCGATACTCTGCAACTTGCGGAAAAGCATTCAGAAAAGCGGCAGGAGTAACGGCAATACTTGTTAGGTTAATTAGTCAAAATTTAATAATATTGTGTAGTCTATAAATAAAAAAAAATTTTTTATGAAAGAAAAAATTAATGATTATATCGAATCTAACAAGGACAGGTTTCTTGACGAGCTGTTCGGACTCCTTCGCATCCCATCGATAAGCGCCAGAAGCGAGCACAAGGAAGATATGTACAAGGCTTGTGAATACCTTAAGAAAAGCCTGCTTGATTCCGGCGCCGATAATGCTGAAGTTATGAAAACGGAAGGTCATCCTGTGGTTTACGGAGAGAAGATAATAGATCCTTCAAAGCCAACCGTTATGGTTTACGGGCACTATGACGTTCAACCTGTTGAGCCCCTTGATCTGTGGAAATCACCCCCTTTTGAGCCTGAAATCAGGGACGGTAAAATATGGGGACGAGGAGCGGATGATGATAAAGGACAGATGTTCATGCATGTAAAAGCTTTTGAATTTCTTGTAAAGGAGAACCTTCTTCCGTGCAATGTTAAGTTTATGCTGGAAGGAGAAGAGGAGATAGGCTCCCCTAATCTCGGAAAATTCTGCAAAAATAATCTTGATAAGCTGAAGTGTGATGTTATACTTGTTTCAGATACCAGTATGATCGGCCAGGATGCACCTTCAATAACAACTGGTCTGAGAGGATTGAGCTACATGGAGGTTGAAGTAACCGGACCGAACCGGGATCTGCATTCGGGACTTTACGGCGGTGCAGTAGCCAACCCGGTAAATATGCTTGCAAAAATGATAGCTTCGCTGACGGATGAGAATAACCGGATCACGATACCGGGGTTCTATGATGATGTTATGGAAGTAAGCAGCGAGGAAAGGAAAGAGATGGCCAAGGCTCCTTTTGACCTGGAAAGGTACAAAAACGAGATAGATATTGAAGAGGCTGTTGGAGAAGAAGGTTTCACAACTATGGAGCGCACCGGCATCAGGCCTTCGCTTGACGTTAACGGAATATGGGGAGGTTACACAGGTGAAGGAGCAAAAACGGTTCTTCCGTCAAAGGCTTATGCAAAGATATCAATGAGACTTGTCCCACACCAGAAATCCGAGAAAATTGACGAGCTATTTATAAAACACTTCGAATCAATTGCACCTCCCGGAGTAAGAGTGAAAGCCAGAAAGCTTCACGGTGGAGAGGGTTATGTTTCTCCGACCGACCAGACTGCCTACAAGGCTGCCAGCAAGGCTTATGAAGATACATTCGGGAAAAAACCCATTCCTTTCAGGAGCGGTGGCAGCATACCCATTATTTCCCTTTTTGAAGAAATCCTGGGCGTTAAATCGATACTCATGGGATTCGGACTTGATTCCGATGCAATTCACTCGCCAAATGAAAACTATCCGCTCTGGAACTTTTTCAAAGGGATAGAGACAATACCTCTCTTCTATAAGTATTACGGGGAGAGCAGCTAAACAGATCATTCTGATAGAATATTCAGGTAATAAAACCGTCTCAGAAATCGATTCTGCAGACGGTTTTATTATAGTGTGCCGTACATGGCAGGTGCCATCAGTCAAGAACGGCGGGACGAGACTGGCAAACAAATCTAAGTCCCACGACTGCACTGACACCGGGGTTGATATATGACCGTGACATTGTAAATGAGACTCGTGTTAACATTTTAAACTAACATTCCATAAAAATGAAAAAATTATCAACACCCCCCTTTGTTGACAGGGGGGTGTTGATAAAAAAAGCACATTTTTTAATAAATACATTAAAAAATATAGGGGGTATCTGTTTTAATAAGTTTACTTTTGAGTTTTAACTATAAAAAAAAACAGATATGGGAGTTATAAGATTCAAAGCACTGGATGAAGCTCTTTCCCGCAACCCGGTTGAAGTAAAGCTTCCTTCCGTAAAAACATCCGAATATTTTGGTGTAAATGTCTTCGATTGCAGGAAGATGCAGGAATATCTTTCCCTTGAGGCATACAAGTGTGTAACCGATTCGATTTACAAGGGCACCAAGCTTGACAGGAAAGTGGCAAACCAGATAGCTTCCGGAATGAAAGCCTGGGCAATTGAAAGGGGTGCAACACACTACACTCACTGGTTTCACCCGTTAACCGGGACTACTGCAGAAAAGCACGATGCCTTTTTTGAATCATATCAGGGCACGGGCGTTATTGAAAACTTTCACGGCGGGAAGCTGGTTCAACAGGAACCCGATGCATCGAGCTTTCCAAGCGGAGGAATGCGGAATACTTTCGAAGCAAGGGGGTATACTGCATGGGACCCTTCTTCGCCCGCATTCGTGATGGAAAACACCCTTTGCATTCCTTCGGTTTTCGTTTCATTCAAGGGGGATTCACTGGATTACAAGACACCTTTGATGAAATCCCTTGCAAATCTTGACGGCGCTGCTGTTGAAGTATGCAATCTGTTTGACAGGAACGTGGAACGGGTCAATGTAACCCTTGGTTGCGAACAGGAGTACTTCCTTGTAGATACGGCGTTGTACAATGCCCGGCCGGACTTGAAACTTACAGAGAGAACTCTGATGGGGCACTCATCTGCAAAAGACCAGCAGTTGGCAGACCACTATTTCGGCTCTATCCCGTTAAGAGTTGCTTCGTATATGAGGGATTTCGAGGTCGAGGCCTACAAACTTGGTATTCCGGTAAAAACCCGTCATAATGAAGTTGCACCCAATCAGTATGAATGCGCCCCGGTTTTTGAAGAGGCCAACCTGGCAGTTGATCACAACCAGCTGCTTATGACATTAATGAAAAAGGTAGCCCAGCGTCACAATTTCCAGTTGTTGTTGCACGAAAAACCGTACAAGGGCATCAATGGTTCCGGTAAGCACTGCAACTGGTCAATGGTGTCCGATACAGGTGTAAACCTTCTTTCGCCCGGAAAGACACCAAAAAATAATCTTCTGTTCATTACTTTTTTGGTGAATATTATGAAAAGCGTTTATGACAACCAGGACTTACTGAGAGCAAGTATTATTTCGCTCGGGAATGAGGAGAGGCTGGGGGCTGATGAGGCACCACCCTCAATAATGTCGGTTTTTCTCGGGGATCAAATGAACTCAATTCTTGATGAGATAGAAAACCGTGTTACTGAGCATAAGATGACCCCTGATATGAAAGCTGAACTTAAACTGGATGTGGGAAAGATCCCCGAACTGCTGCCGGACAACACCGACCGCAACCGCACTTCACCGTTTGCATTCACAGGCAACCGCTTTGAATTCAGGGCGGTAGGCTCATCTGCAAATGTTTCTGCCCCGTTAATTGTTCTTAACACAATTGTAGCGGATCAGCTTAAAAGGTTCAAAAAAGATGTTGACAAAGTAATTGATACAAAAAACCGCAAAAAGGATGAGGCGATATTCCAGGTATTAAAAGATCTGATAGCCCGCTCAAAAAATATCAGGTTTGACGGCGACGGCTACTCCCGTGAATGGGAAGAGGAGGCAAAAAGAAGGGGACTTAGTAACATAAAGGATTCGCTTTCTGCATTGGAAGCAATTGTGAGCAGGCAGGTAAAAAAGCTCTTTATACAGAACAGGGTGTTGTCTGAAAGGGAGCTGGAGGCACGCTACGGTATTAACCTGGAGAAGTACACAAAAAAAATACAGATCGAAGCCAGGGTGCTGGGTGATCTTTCGGTCAACCATATATTACCTACAGTCTATCGTTACCAGAATATTCTGATTGAAAATGTAAAAGGACTGAAGGAGTTGTTCCCTGGGGATGAATACAGCAGATTGGCAGCACAGCAGATAGAAACGATAAAGGAGATATCCGAAAGGGCATCGATTGTCAAAAGCGAGGTTGATGACATGATTGAAGAGAGGAAAAAGGCCAATATAATTAAAGATCCCATGGAAAAAGCCAGGAATTACTCAAGGAATGTGAAACCCTACCTTAACTCCATTCGTTATCAGATTGACCATCTTGAGCTTATTGTTGATGATGGCATATGGCCTTTGCCAAAATACCGGGAGCTATTGTTTACAAAATGATGTGAACAATATTTATGTGTCCAGTTATGTAATGTGCTGCAATCTCTCGAATACATGTGGTTTAAAAAAAACTTATGCAGGGATATTCATCCCGGATATATACCCGGGAAAAAATATTTAATTCAACAATACCGTTTTCAGTAAAATTATTATAATTTTTTTATCCTTATGTGTGTTTTAAGATCAAAAAAATTGACTTTGTCGATTTTCCATGCATTTAGAAGAGCATTTTGGAAGTTTTTATTATATGGAAAATTCATGTAAATTTACGATTTGCAACAAGCTGATCAATTATATTTACAAAATGAGAATCACTACTCTTTCGGTTTGTCTTGTTTTATTTATATTATCCACATCTGTTCTCAACGCCCAGTCAAGGCGTATTGAAAGGGCAAACCAGGCGTATGAAGAAGGCGAATACAACAGAGCTGTAGAGTTGCTGAGGGAGGCATATTCATCGGTCAATGATTTTGAGCTCAGATCGGAAATGATATTCCGGATAGCCAGAAGCTATTATAAACTGAGGAATCCCCGGCAGGCTGAGATGTGGTTCGGTCATGCCGTTAACAGGAACTATCCCGATCCGCTTGTGCACCTCTATTACGGCGAAGTTTTGAAAATGAACGAAAAGTATGATGAAGCGCTTGAGCAATTCGAAATTTTCAGTGAGCTTGTTCCTGACGACCCGAGAGGGCCTAACGGAATAGAATCCTGCACTCTTGCAATAGAATGGATGGATAATCCCACACCTTATGTTATTGAGGATATGAAATTCTTCAATTCCCGTTACCGCGATTACAGTCCGGCTTTTGCAAAAGAAGATTATTCAGTTGTTTATTTTACCTCAACAAGAGAAAATGACATATCAGACGATATACATGGAGTAACCGGTGAATATTTCTCCAATATATTTGAAACACGGCGTGACCGCCAGGGAAGATGGAGTGATCCGGCACCCCTGGACGGTAATATCAATAGCCGTTTTGACGAAGGGACTCCTTCTTTTAGCGGAGATTATACTGCAATGTATTTTACAAGCTGCAGAGTTACAAGGGAAGTCTCCGGCTGCCAGATCTTTGTTACAAACCGCAGGAGGGACAGATGGGAACGCCCAGGCAGGCTCGAACTTACTGATGACACCCTTATTGCAGCCCATCCTGCAGTTTCACCCAATGAGCTGACTCTTTATTTTGTATCGGATATGCCCGGGAGTTACGGGGAAAAGGATATATGGAAAGTTACCCGCCGTTCTGTGCAAGATTCCTGGGGAGAACCGGAAAATCTCGGACCGGAGATCAACACAACCGGAAATGAGGTTTTTCCATTTGTTCACCCTGACGGTACAATCTATTTCTCCTCTGACGGACATCCCGGAATGGGTGGCCTTGATATTTTCAAGGCCACAAAAAACGGAGATGGGAGCTGGAATGTCCGAAACATGGGATATCCTGTAAATTCACCAGCAGATGATTTTGGGATTGTTTTTGAAAAAGATACTGAGAGGGGGTTTTTTACCTCCAACCGCGGAAGGATGAATATTGACAATATCTATTCGTTTCACCTTCCCCCTGTTGTGTTAAATGCAGGAGGGGTTGTAACCGACAGGGATTCAGGTGAGCCCCTCCCGGGTTCGGTTGTTACAATGGTCGGGAGTGACGGAACAATAATGGAAATGGATACGGGTGATAATGCCCGCTTTCGTTTCACAATGCTTCGCCCCGATGTGGAATATATTTTTCTTGCATCACAGGATGGTTATCTGACCGAAAGGGTTTCTGTTTCAACTGCAGGACTGGAGCGAAGCCGGGAATTTGAAGTGAATATAGCTATACAGTCTTATGAAAAACCGATTGAGCTGCCAAACATCTTTTACGATTTTGCGATGTGGGATCTGAGACCCGAATCGAAAGAGGCTCTTGACAGACTTGTTCAGACCCTCAAAAACAACCCCAATATAGTTATTGAACTTGCTTCCCATACAGATTCGCGCGGCGGCAGGGAATTCAACCTGGAACTGTCACAGAAAAGGGCACAGTCGGTTGTAAATTACCTGATTGAAAATGGTATTTCGCCCGACAGGCTGGTGGCAAAAGGGTACGCTGATTCCAGTCCAAAGGTTGTGGATGAGGAGATTTCATCCGAACACTCTTTCCTGCCTGAAGGACAGCCACTTACCGAAGAGTTTATCAATACACTTCCAACCGAGGAGCAAAGGGAAGCAGCACATCAGATTAACAGGCGCACGGAATTCAGTGTTATACGGGACGATTACGGAGAGTAATACGTCTGCTGTTGCGGCAAAGCAATAAAAGTCAGGTGGCCGCCAATTCCCTTTTTCAGATAAAAACCCTCGCCCCCGGGGGTGGGCTCACCCACTTTTCTAAAGGGGCTGTTTTCCTTCTTCCGTCATCACCTTATCGAGGAACAATGACCACTCTTTCCTGCTTCTCCTTTTCCAGTCTCCTTTATGATAGACGTAACTCCCGATCAGAGGGAGCACTGAAGTAGCTTCTGCATAGACCATTTGTTCGTAAACTGTGTCAACCTTACCCCATGATGCAGCTTCCCTGAGAGTTGATCCCGAGCATGCACCGTCCCGTTCGTCGGCTACTGTTAACTGGATTGCATATTCATGCATTGGTACTTCCTTTCCGAGGATCTCGGCACAAACAACTGTGTCCTGGGTGAAGTTTTTGGGCACACCCCCGCCTATCATGAATAATCCCGTAGTTTTTGCAGCCATCTTTATCTTTGTAAGCTCAAGAAAGTCTTTTATGGAATCGATTGCTATGTGTTTTCCGGGACAGTCCCATTGATGTTTTACAAGTCCGAACCCTGCACTGCTGTCTGTAAAAGCAGGACAGAAAACCGGGACATTGTTTTCAAAGGCCGCCTGCACAAGCGATTCTTTTTTAACTGCATTTACTGTAAGGTAACGCCCCATTTCCCTTATGAATTCGCGTGATGAATAGGCGCGTGGCTCCAGCGAATTTGCAATTTCCCCGATGGTCATATCACAAACCTGCAGCTCCTCTTCATCTATATAGGTATCGTAAATACGGTCAATATATAGTTCCCTCAGCTTCTTGTCATCAACATGGGGAGAACCTTTGTAGTGTCTGAAACCCATGGCTTCAAAGAAATCCATATCAACTATTGAAGCACCTGAAGCTACCACTACATCAATCATGTTGCATTTCAGCATATCAACGTAAACCTGCATACACCCCCCTGCACTGGTGCTTCCTGCAAGGGTAAGTATAACAGTGCAGTCGTTATTATTGATCATTCTGTTGAATATGTCAGCTGCATTTGCAGTGTCACGTGAAGTGAATGACATATCTCGCATGGAATCCACTATGGCAGTGGAATCGAACGATTTGATATCGATATGTCTGACCGGCTCTTTTAAAAAATCTTTTTTTTTCATCTTCATCTTTTTTTATGGTACTGATGTATAAGTATCCCGGGTAAAATTTATATATATTATTTGTGTGCAGATATCATACTCAATATGCGGTATATAAGTTTTGCAGCGAGAAAATCGGGTGATTTGTTGATATTATTGGGACAAAGCTCAACAACATCAAATCCTACAACATTTCTGGAAGAGATTACCTTTTCAAGAAAGCCGGTGCAACTGTACCAGTCTATCCCTCCCGGTTCAGGAGTTCCGGTTGAAGGCATTACAGAGGTATCGAATACATCCAGGTCAACTGTAATGTAAACGTTTTCAGTCAGTTTGTCCGTAGCTTTTTTCATCCACTTGTCGTCCTTTATGATTTCATGGGCGAAAAAAATTCTCTCCCTTTCTAAATATTGAGTTTCACTTTTGTCCATAGATCTGATTCCTACCTGTACAACGGGGCACAATTCCCTTGCCCTTGCCATAACACATCCGTGGTTGTATTCTGATCCCTTGTTAAAGGGCCGGAGGTCGGAGTGGGCGTCAAGCTGTAAAACGGAGAGGTTTTGAAAATGTTCTGCAAAAGCTTTGATGCTTCCTATCGAAACAGAATGTTCCCCTCCGGTAACAACCGGGAGTTTTCCCGCTTCAAGGTGTTTTCTTACCTCTCTGTAAACAGCATTTACCATTTTTGCGGGAGTTTCTTTTTCAGTTACAGGCGGTGCAGTGTATATTCCCTTCAAATAGACTTCGCTGCCGGTTTCAATGTCGTATAGCTCCATATTGCATGAGGCTTCCAGAATTGCTGCAGGTCCTTTGTCTGCACCCTTCATCCAGGTGCTGGTTCCGTCATACGGAACAGGGATAATTACAAACGAGGAATTTTCTTCTCCGGAATACTTTTCGGGCAGATCACCGTAGTTAATATTGTACATTTTATTCCGATTTAAATGGTAAATTTCCGAAAATGCAGCTTAATACCCAAGTATTTTAAGCATGGATTTGTGGCTCTGCTCTTTCGCGAAAAGCTTGGTTATCACCTCACCCTCCTCATCGCGGTCAATTATAATATGTTTGGGAGCGGGTATAAGGCAATGCTGAATTCCGCCGTAACCACCTATTGATTCCTGGTACGCCCCTGTGTGGAACAGGCCTATATACTGAGTATCACCTTCCTTGATCTTAGGCAGGAAAACCGCATTGGCATGGGCTTCGGAATTATAGTAATCCTCACTGTCGCAAGTTAATCCTCCAAGAAAGACCCTTTCATATTCGCCATTCCAGTTGTTTATTGCCAGCAAAATGAAACGTTTGTTTAAAGCCCATGTGTCGGGAAGGGTTGTCATAAAAGAGCTGTCTATCATATTCCATGCTTCCCTGTCATTCTGCTTTTTTTGGCCCAGCACCGAGAAAAGGACAGCGTTGCTTTCCCCAACTGTATACGATCCGAATTCAGTGAACAGATCAGGTTCCGGCGTATCATTGTTTTCACATATATATTTTATCTGTGAAACGATCTCTTCGGTCATATATTCATAATCATAATCAAACGACAATGAGTTTTTAATCGGGAACCCGCCTCCAATATTCAGGGAGTCGAGTTCGGGACATATCTTTTTCAGTTCACAATATACATTAACACATTTTGAGAGTTCGTTCCAGTAATAGGCGGTATCTGATATTCCTGTATTTATGAAAAAATGCAGCATTTTAAGCTCGATATTGGGATTGGACTTGATTTTTTCCTTATAAAACGGGATAATATCGTTATAACGAATCCCGAGTCTCGATGTATAAAAATCAAATTTTGGCTCTTCTTCTGCCGCTATTCGTATTCCGGCCTTGAATTTTTTGTTGGTCAGATTGTTCAGCTGGTCAACCTCCGTTTTATTGTCAAGCACCGGGATAGTATTGATAAACCCGTTGTTTATAAGATTCGCAATATTTTCAACATATTGAGGCCGTTTGAAGCCGTTGCATATTATAAAAATATCCTTGTTCAGCTTTCCGGTATTGTAAAGCTCTTCAACAATATTGAGGTCAAATGCTGATGAGGTTTCAAGGTGGACATCGTTTTTCAGTACCTCTTCCATTACAAATGAGAAGTGATTGCTTTTGGTGCAGTAACTGTAATAGTATTCACCATTATAATCCGCCCTGGCAATAGCTACATTGAACCATTTTTTTGATTTCTGGATTTGTGTGTTGATTTTAGGCAGATAGGTTATCTTCAAAGGCGTTCCGTACTGCTTGATTATATCCGTCAGGCAGATGTCATGGAAGTAAAGCTCATTGTCTTCTACCCTGAATTCCTCTTGCGGAAAGTCAAAAGTCTGCTCAATCAGGTCGATGTACTTGTTCTTCATCTTATTTAGTTTTATAGGTAAAAAATGTTGTACAAATAAAAGTAAAATAGATAAATAATACAATAAAAACAGAAGTAATAAAGATAAATTGCATAAAAAAGGTCAAGATAACTGAACTAAATGATTGTTTTTTTTTTATTGAGAAACGACGAATAACGCAAAGAACAAAAAATCAGAAACATAAGAAATTTGCTTCAACGATTTTAAATAATTATTATTTATTAATAAATAAATCCGGTTTAGATGGAATGTCAAAAAATAAGCAAACTAAATTATATAGATTTGCAAAAAATTAGACAAGTAGAGTGTATTAATGGGTGTTTTAATTTTTTATTATGCAATAATTGAGATTAGCATGCTTAAAGGGGTTGTTTTTTTGATGTGAGGGAAATAGATTAAATTTGTAAAGTTTTTTATAAGATGTAAAAGAACTGAAGATGAGCGAAGAATTCATTGTCAACCTGCGTAATCTTAAACTGAGAGATTACAAGGATATTGCCGAAGCATACCGTCATGCTTATGAGAGCATTGATGATCCGCCCTGGAAATATTCTCATGTAAAAAAGCTTCTGAGGATTTTTCCGGAGGGACAGATATGTGTTGAGGTTAACGAAAAAGTAGTTGCATGTGCACTGTCAATAATAGTAGATTATAAAAAATTTGGCGACAGTCATACATACACTCAAATAATAGGTAATTATTCCTTTTCCACACATAACCCTGAGGGTGATGTTCTCTACGGCATCGATATTTTTGTTCATCCCGATTACAGGGATCTGAGACTTGGAAGAAGATTGTATGATGCAAGAAAAGAGTTGTGTGAGAACCTCAATCTAAGAGCTGTAATTGCGGGAGGACGTATACCCGGTTACAACAACTACTCTTCTGAAATGACCCCGAAGGAGTATATAGAAAAGGTAAAGATGAAATCAATTTACGACCCGATTCTATCATTTCAGATTTCGAACGATTTTCATGTGAAAAAGATACTCCGCAACTACCTTCCTTTTGACAATGAATCAAAAACCTATGCAACCCTCCTTGAGTGGAATAACATTTATTATGAGGAAAAGGAGCTTCTGATAGGAAGCAGGAAGTCGGTTGTGAGGCTTGGACTTGTACAGTGGCAGATGCGAACTACTTCATCTTTCGAATCGCTTGTTGAACAGATGGAATTTTTTGTTGATGCGGTTAGCGGCTATCAAAGCGACTTTATTGTGTTCCCCGAATTTTTCCATGCGCCTCTTATGGCAAGCTACAACCATATGAGCGAACCGGACGCCATAAGAAAACTGGCCGAGTACTCCGTGCCGATAAGGGACAAGTTTGTTGATTTTGCAATATCTTACAATGTAAATATCATTTCCGGCAGTCTTCCCCTGTTTGAGGACGGCAGGCTTTACAATGTAGCCTACCTTTGCAGGAGAGACGGCACCTGGGATATTCAGTACAAGATCCATATCACTCCCAATGAAATTATTACCTGGGGCCTTTCAGGCGGGAACAAATTATCGGTATTTGAAAGTGATTCCGGTAAAATCGGGATACTGATCTGTTATGATGTGGAGTTCCCTGAACTTGCGCGTTTGATGGCTGAAGAAGAGGTGGAGATACTGTTTGTTCCGTTTCTTACCGATACCCAGAACGGTTACAACAGGATCAGGTACTGTTCGCAGGCACGTGCAATTGAGAATGAGTGTTATGTTGCAATAGCGGGTTGCGTTGGCAATCTTCCCAAAGTGAGCAATATGGATATCCAGTATGCACAGTCGGCTGTTTTCTCCCCATCCGATTTTGCTTTCTCAACAAATGCCGTTGTGAGCGAGACTACACCAAATACTGAAATGATGCTCGTTGTCGATGTAAACCTCGATCTGCTGAAAGAGCTGCGCTATAAGGGAACGGTCAGGAATATGCACGACAGGAGAAAGGACCTTTATACACTGAAATGGAACCGTAAAAAATAATTTACTGCTATGCAAAGTAAATCAAGATACGACAGAAGAGGTGTTTCTGCATCAAAGGAAGATGTTTTCAAGGCGATTAAAAATGTTGACAAGGGACTTTTCCCGGGAGCATTTTGTAAGATAGTACCCGATATACTTGGCGGCAACGATGAATTTTGCAATATAATGCATGCTGACGGTGCCGGTACAAAATCATCACTTGCTTACATTTACTGGAAAGAGACAGGGGATATGTCTGTCTGGAAAGGAATTGCAAAAGACGCAGTTGTGATGAACCTGGACGACCTCCTGTGTGTCGGTGCTGTTGACGGAATACTCCTTTCTTCAACAATAGGACGGAACCGCAACCTGGTGCCGGGAGAAGTGATTTCGGCAATAATCAACGGAACAGAGGAATACCTTCAGGAACTGCGTGATCTTGGCATAGGTATATACAGCACCGGCGGCGAAACAGCTGATGTAGGCGATCTTGTACGCACCGTTATTGTTGATTCTGTAGTTACATGCCGGATAAAAAAGAATGATGTTATTTCAAACCATAATATAGCTGACGGGGATGTGATAGTGGGTCTCTCATCAAGCGGTCAGGCTGCATATGAAGATTCCTGCAACAGCGGAATAGGCAGCAATGGCCTGACTTCCGCACGGCATGACCTTTTTTCACCGGAAATAAAGAAAAAATACCCGGAAAGCTATGACAGGGAAATGCCTGATAACCTGGCCTATTCAGGCAGCTACGGCCTGACAACAATGATCCCTGAAACAGGAATGGATGCGGGCAAAATGATGCTTTCACCTACACGCACATACGCGCCGGTAATAAAGGAGGTTCTTGAAGAGTACCGGGGATATATTCATGGTATGATACACTGTTCGGGCGGGGCGCAGACCAAGATACTTCACTTTGTCGACAATCTGCATGTAGTGAAGGATAACCTTTTTGATATCCCCCCACTGTTCCGGATGATACATGAAGAGTCCGATACCCCATGGGAGGAGATGTACAGGGTTTTTAACATGGGACACCGTTTTGAGATCTATTTACCTTCCCGTTATGCAAAGGGGATAATCGATATTTCAAAGAAATACGGTATTGAGGCCAGAATTGTGGGCAATTGTATTGCATCTGAAAAAAGAAAGCTTACGCTCAAAACAGTCCGGGGAACTTTCGAATATTTTTAGATTTTACGGGCATTTGTGCCTGTCGTTTTTGAATGAGCACTTTTTCATTCACCTGTGCGCAGCTTACCTTTAAAAAAACATTTATCTTTGCAAACGGATTCAATTAAATGCCAAATAGTATGGCCGGAAATTTACTGGAAAAGCTCGAGGGTGTTAAGGCAAGATTTGACGAAGTAGGGAAACTGATAACCGATCCTGATGTTATCAACGATATGAAGCGTTATGTTAAGCTTAACAAGGAATATAAGGCACTCGGACCGATTATTGAAGCTTACTGGAAGTACAAGAATGTGATCAGCAACATTGAATCGGCCAGGGAGATACTTGCAGAAGAAAAGGATGAGGAGCTTCGTGAAATGGCCAGAACCGAGCTTGATGAGCTTAACAGGAAAGTTGAGGAGATGGAAGAAGAGATCAGATTGCTTCTGCTTCCAGTTGATCCTGAAGATGATAAGAACGCCATAGTTGAGATAAGGGCCGGAACCGGAGGTGATGAAGCCAGTATTTTTGCCGGAGACCTCTTCCGTATGTACAGCAAGTTTTGTGAAATGAGCCGGTGGAAGACAGAGGTGACACATTCAAATCCGGGTACAGCAGGAGGTTTCAAGGAAGTAGTATTCAAGGTTAGCGGTGAAGGCGTATATGGTGTTATGAAATATGAGTCGGGAGTTCACCGTGTCCAGCGTGTACCGCAGACCGAAACCCAGGGAAGGGTGCACACTTCTGCAGCCAGTGTTGCGGTATTGCCTGAGGCCGAAGAATTTGAGATAGATCTGAAAAACGAAGACATAAGAAGGGATACCTACTGTGCTTCAGGACCGGGAGGGCAGTCGGTTAATACCACCTACTCGGCCGTGAGGCTTACCCACATACCTACCGGAATAGTGGTTACATGCCAGGACCAGAAATCGCAGCTGAAGAATTACGACAAGGCTCTTCAGGAGCTTCGTACCAGGATCTACAACCTGGAATACCAGAAATACCTGGATGAAATATCATCGAAGAGGAAAACAATGGTTTCAACAGGCGACCGGTCTGCAAAGATCAGAACCTATAACTATCAGCAGGGGAGGGTTACGGATCACCGTATAAACCTGACGCTCTACAACCTGAATTCAATACTTGACGGTAACATACAGGAGGTTATTGAAAAGCTTCAAATGGCTGAAAATGCCGAAAGGCTCAAGGCGCAGAACCTTTAGATTATGAATGCATCGGAATTGTTTGAGGAGATACGCAAGAAAAGGAGTTTCCTGTGTGTGGGACTCGACCCCGATCCGGATAAACTTCCGGAAAGTGTGATGAAAAATGACGATCCTCTGTTTGAATTCAACAAGAAGATAATTGATGCAACGGCACCTTTTGCCGTGGCCTATAAACCCAATATTGCCTTTTATGAATCAGCAGGGGCAACCGGTTGGTGGAGCCTCGAAAAAACAGTTGAGTATATAAGGAAAAAGTATCCCGGAATGTTTCTTATTGCAGATGCAAAGAGAGGGGATATAGGCAATTCGTCAGCCGGGTATGCCAGGGCTTTCCTTGTTAACATGGGTTTTGATGCTGTTACCGTGGCGCCTTATATGGGGGAGGATTCTGTGAAGCCTTTTCTCGAATTCAAAGGAAAATGGGCTGTGGTTCTTGCACTTACCTCCAACCCCGGTGCGGAAGATTTCCAGTTAAGCGGTGAAAGTGAAACAGGGGAGCCGTTATTTGAAAGAGTGCTGAAAAAAGCTGTAAAATGGGGTACTCCTGACAATTTAATGTTTGTTATCGGGGCAACCCGGGATGAGATGCTTAAGCATGTTCGCAGTATCGTTCCGGGTCATTTCCTGCTGGTGCCCGGTGTGGGTGCACAGGGTGGTTCGCTTGAAAATGTTGCCCGCAGCGGTATGAACGAACAATGCGGACTGCTTGTGAACTGCTCCCGGAGCATTATATACGCGGATGACGGGGATGAATTTGATATAGCTGCCGGCCGCAAAGCTCTTGAAGTTAGCGAAAAAATGGAAGCACTTCTTACGGAAAAAGGGTTGGTTTGATCTCGGTATTCAAATAACCGGTGATAATTTGATTTAATGATTAACCGGATTATCAATGATCTCTGAACCAGTAAATGAGGAATTTTTGCATTATCTCTGGCAGCAAAGGCTGTTTGACCCTGCTTCAATGGTTGCTTCAACCGGAGAGAATCTGGAGGTGCTTGATCCGGGTATTATAAATCACGATTCCGGACCCGATTTTTTCAATGCCAAGATTCGTTTCGGTTCAACTACATGGGCCGGCAATGTTGAAATTCATCTAAGGTCATCAGACTGGCTCAGGCACGGGCACCATCTCGACAGGGCTTATGACAATGTTATTCTCCAGGTAGTGGTGGAAAACGATGTTGATATAAAACGTGCCGGCGGTCAATCCCTTTCCTGTATAGAGATAAGATATGACAACCGTCTTTTTGATAATTACATGAGTCTTGTAAAAAGTGAAAAATGGATTCCCTGTGAGAAGAGAATAGGGGAGGCGGCAGGTACTGCCATCACCGGTCAATGGCTTGATAAGCTTGCAATGGAAAGGCTTGAAGGCAAATCAGCAAGGCTGCAGCAGATGCTTGTTGAAAATGGATATGACTGGGAAGGGACTTTATACCGCCAGCTTGCACGCAACTTCGGTCTTAAGCTGAACGGACTTCCTTTTGAAATGGTTGCAGTTAACACTCCCCTGAAAATTGTTGCAAAACACAAAGATAACCTGATGCAGGTTGAAGCATTGCTTTTCGGCCAGGCCGGAATGCTTGCGGAAGAAAAGGGAGATCCTTACTACTTGCAGCTTAGAAGGGAGTATTTGTACTTGAGGCGCAAATACAAGCTTGAACCGGTGGAAAGCCATCTGTGGAAATTCCTCCGGCTGCGGCCTTCCAATTTCCCAACAATAAGGATCGCTCAGTTTGCCTCGTTGGTGCAGGGTTCATGGGGACTTTTTTCAAGAGTGATTGAAGATCCCTGTCCGGAGCATTTAAGAAAGATCTTCAGCTCTACAGCATCACGCTATTGGGATAATCACTATGTTTTCAACAGGGAAAGCATCAGATCGAAAAAGAAGACCGGAAGGGTGATGCTCAACCTCCTGCTTATAAATACTGTAATACCGCTACTCTATTTGTACGGGATTAAAAAGGATGACAACAGCTGCAGGGAAAGAGCCATAATGCTGCTCAGGAAGCTGGAAGCAGAGAGCAATTCTGTAATTGACAAATGGAAAGAGTTGAAAATCAAAGTGCCGGATTCTTTCACCTCCCAGGCTTTATTACACCTGAAGAAAGAGTACTGCAACCGCCGGGAGTGCCTCAGGTGCCCTGCGGGTGATTATCTGATACGCAAATCCTGATAAAAATATATAAAACGGGTGTTATCTTTTAACAAAAATGAGATATTAATGCATATTTTTATCAAACTTGTTTGACTGTTTAAAAAAAATGGATAATTTTGCACATCTTATTAAGGTGTAAATAATATAAATTTTGGAAATAAATATGTATCTGACAACTGAGAAAAAGAGAGAATTTTTTGGAAAATACGGAAAATCTGAAACTGATACAGGTTCAACCGAAGGACAAATAGCTTTGTTCACCCACCGGATAAATTATTTGACCGGTCATCTGAAAACCCACCGCAAGGATTTCAGCACACAGCGGGCTCTGGTAATACTGGTGGGCAAGAGGAGGAAACTGCTGAATTATCTCATAAACAGAGATATTGAGAGATACAGGGCAATTATCAAATCCCTGGGAATTAGAAAATAATATTTATAGAAAATTAAAAAAGGCAATTTTCAATTGCCTTTTTTTGTATGATAATTTAATAACCGGAATATGTTTAAAAAATTTGAAAAGACCATCGACCTTGGAGATGGAAGGTCAATAAAACTTGAAACAGGAAAACTTGCAAGACAGGCAGACGGGGCAGTAGAAGTTACTATGGGACGTACAAAGTTGCTGGCAACTGTAGTTTCAGCAAAGGAAGGAAGAGAAGATGCGGATTTCATGCCCCTCTCAGTGGAATACAGGGAGAAGTTCGCTTCAATTGGAAGAATACCGGGCGGATTTTTGAAAAGGGAGGCCAGGCCTGGAGATAATGAAATTCTTATCTCGCGTCTTGTTGACAGGGCATTACGTCCGTTGTTCCCTGAAGATTACCATGCGGAGACTTTCGTTACCATAGATCTCATTTCGGCTGACAAGGACATAATGCCTGATTCACTCGCCGGACTTGCAGCATCGGCTGCGTTAAGTGTTTCAGATATTCCTTTCAAAGGGCCTGTTTCCGAGGTCAGGGTGGCGAGAATAGACGGGAGTTTCGTTATAAACCCGACATTCATGGAAAATGAAAAGGCGGATATTGATCTTTTGGTTGGAGCTACTGAAGATAATGTCATGATGGTGGAAGGTGAGATGAATGAAGTGTCGGAAGCAGATACGCTTGAAGCAATAAAAGTTGCCCACGAGGCTGTGAAGGCTCAGTGCAGGGCACAAAACGAGCTTATGGAAATGACAGAAAAAACAAAGAAACGTGAATACTGTCACGAAGTAAGCGATGAGGAGCTCAGGAAGAAGGTGGATGAGGAAACATATCAGAAATGTTACGAAGCCGCCAAAAGTATAAGATCAAAGCAGGAAAGATCTGAAGCTTTTGAAAAAATCAGAAAAGATTTTATAGAATCCCTTCCGGAAGAGCCTGAAGTAAATGAAGCGCTCGTTAAGCGTTACTTCTATGAAACGCAAAAAGAGGCTGTCCGGAATATGATCCTTGATGAAGGAATCCGTCTGGACGGCAGAAAACCGGATGAGATCCGCAATATTGAGTGCGAGGTAGATTATTTACCTGCCGCTCATGGTTCTGCTCTTTTCACCAGGGGAGAAACCCAGTCGCTTACTACAGTTACGCTCGGTACCAAGATGGACGAGAAAATGATTGATGAGGTTTTACGGAAAGGTAAAGACAAGTTCGTTCTCCATTATAATTTCCCCCCTTATTCCACTGGTGATGCAAGGCCGATACGCGGACTTTCGCGCAGGGAAGTGGGACACGGGAACCTGGCACACAGGGCGCTGAAGCGTATGGTGCCTGTTGATTCAGATAATCCTTACGCTATCAGGGTTGTTTCGGATATACTAGAATCCAACGGGTCATCTTCCATGGCAACGGTATGCGCAGGATCCCTGGCGCTTATGGATACCGGGATATCAATGAAAAAACCTGTTTCCGGTATTGCTATGGGATTGATAACAGATCCTGAATCCGGAAAATTTGCAATATTATCGGATATACTTGGCGACGAGGATCATCTCGGAGATATGGACTTCAAGGTTGCCGGGACTAATGATGGAATTACCGCCACTCAAATGGATATAAAGGTTGGCGGTCTTTCTTATGAAATTATTGCAAAGGCTCTGGAGCAGGCAAAGGAGGGAAGGCTTTTCATACTTAATAAAATGAATGAGGTTCTTAGTGAGTCACGTTCGGAGCTTAAACCCCATGTTCCGAGGATAGAACAGATCAGAATACAGAAAGATATGATAGGTGCCATTATAGGACCGGGAGGGAAAGTGATACAGGATATTCAGGCAAAAACCGGGGCTACAATTATTGTTGAGGAAGTTGACAATATGGGTATAGTTGATGTTTTTGCTGAAAACAAGGAGGTCATAGATGAGGCTATGAAAATGATCAAAAACATAGTGGCATCACCCGAATCCGGTGAGGTATATATGGGCAAGGTCAAATCGGTTGTCTCCTTCGGGGCATTTGTTGAAATAATGCCGGGCAAGGAAGGCCTGCTCCATATTTCTGAAATAACATGGGAAAGGCTCAACAAGGTTGAAGATGTTCTGAAAGAAGGGGATGAAGTTGAGGTCAAGCTTATAGATGTTGATGAAAAAAGCGGCAAGCTCAAGTTATCAAGGAAAGTTCTTCTTCCGAAACCTGAGGGGAATAAAAAAAGAGATTAGGTCCCGTATCCGTTTCAGGAAGCCGGCCTGTTCCTGATTGACTTTGGCAGCCGGCAGAAGAGTGCTTTTTACTTTATCTGATCTCCGGCCATGCAGATGGTATTAAAAAATCTTGTGATAGAGGGCAACATTGGAGCCGGCAAAACATTGCTGGCTGAAATGATAAGTGAAAAATTCGAAGGGAGAATGGTTGCCGAACAAAAGTCACCAAATCCCTTTTTGCCAAAATTTTATTCCACCCCCGCCCGTTATGCACTTCCCCTCGAAATGTCGCTTCTTGCAGAGCGTTACAGTCAGTTAAAAGAGATGACCAGTGCGGCAGACGGCAATTTACTTTCGGTATGGGACTATTATATCTGGAAATCAATGGTTTTTTCCGGTATTACGCTGAACGATGATGACCGGGAAATTTTCCGCAGCATTTATTCAATAATGTCAGAACCTTTTCCGGTACCTGACTTATATGTATATTTACACAAATCGGTTGACAAGCTTCTGGAAAACATCAGTAAGAGGGGCAGACCCTATGAAAGGAGTATAGATGCATCTTACCTTTTAAAAATTGAAAAAGGGTACTTCAGTTACATGAAAGGGCAGGAAGGTGTTAAAATACTGGTAATCAACACCAATAAACTGGATTTTGCAGGGAATAAAAATGATTTTTTTACCATTACGGATTTAATATTCAATAAACCGCACCCTGTAGGGATGACTACTGTATTGTTTTAATATTAAAATTGTTTAAAAAAAAGGCCTGACATTACGCATTTATTGCAAAAAAGTATTAAGTTTGTAACTGTTTTGGATAATTGTAGTAAACCATTGAGCCAAAATTGAATTGTATAACAAATAAAAATTTCATTATGAAAAAGATTAGTCAAAGTTTAATTGTTCTTGGATTGGCAGTTTTCCTGTTGAGCAGTTGTGGCGGACTGAACAGGATGCAAAGAAATGCCGATGAGGTAAGATATGATGTTACCCCGGAGATACTGGAAGCTCATGCCAGTGAGGTTGAGGCAGCTATCAGAGGCACATATCCGGACAGGTATTTCCACAGGAACGTAATCCTGGAACTCACACCTGTTATAGTACATGCCGGAGGTGAGACAGAGTTGAATACACTTACACTTCAGGGAGAAAACGTAACTGATAATCACCAGGTTATTTCACGTGACGGCGGTCGCTTCAATTACGTTGACAAAGTGCCGTTTGATGAGGATATGAGGGTTTCTGAACTTATTCTGAGAGTGACCGGCCACCAGGGAAACAGAACAAGTGAATTTGAACCTGTAAAACTGGCTGATGGTGTAATTGCCACTTCAATGCTTGTTATGAAGGATCCCAGGCCTGTTCTGGCACTGGATCAGTTCAGAAGGGTAATACCCGAAACCAAAGAAGCTGAATTATTTTATCTCATAAACAGGGCTGAAGTACGCGCTTCTGAGCTTCGTTCAGAAAGGATTCAGGGGCTTGGAGAATTCCTCAAGGAAGCTGCTGATGATGAGCGGATTGTTCTCAACCAGGCTGGTATAAGGGCTTATGCTTCACCTGACGGACCGTTGAACTTTAACGAAAGGCTGGCAGAGCAAAGAAAGGAGACTTCCAATAAGGTTATGAGTGACAAGATGGAAGAAGCTACTTTTGAAATAACAGAAAATTTTTATGAAACTATGGCCCTTGGCGAAGACTGGGAAGGTTTCAGGAAGATGGTTGAGGAATCTGATATAGCTGACAGGCAGCTGATACTTCGCGTTCTTTCAATGTATTCCGATCCCGAGGTTCGTGAGGAGGAGATCAGGAATATGACAGCAGTTTTTGAAGAGCTTGCAGAAAAAGTGCTTCCAAAACTTCGTCGTGCCGTTATGGCAGTTGATTTTGAAAGGGTAGGATACTGTGATGATGAGATACAGGAGGTTTTTGCCAGCGATCCCGACAGGCTGAATCTTGAAGAACTTCTCTATACCGCTACACTTCTTGACGATTACAATATGAAGCTGCGTGCTTACCAGGCTGCAGCCCGGAATTTCCCCAACTGCAACAGGGCTCACAATAATGTTGGATATGTTCAGCTGAAGCTCAACAACGTAAGTGCAGCAAAAAGTTCTTTCCAGTCAGCTCAGAGGATCAAGGATGACGATATTGTCAAAAACAACCTTGGTGCCGTTGCATTAATGGAAGGCAATATTGACCAGGCTGAAGAGTACTTCCGTTCAGTTGCGAGTCCAACCAGCGAAACAAACTACAACCTTGGTATCGTTAGCATAATTAAAGCAGATTACGATGCGGCTGAGAGCTATTTCGGAAATACATGCGAGGTAAACACCGCACTGGCCAAGATGCTGAACAACAATAACGACGATGCTGTAAGGATTTTGAACTGCGTTGAAGATCCCTGCCCCATGACATACTATCTCAAGGCAATTGTAGGTGCACGCACCGACGATACTAATATGCTGTTCGACAATCTCAGGACTGCTGTTGATATGGCTGAAGATCTTAAAGAAGATGCCAAAACCAACATGGAGTTCGGAAGGTATTTCGAGCATGAAACTTTCGTTTCAATTGTAGACTAACAGGTAAAAGTTTATCACTATAAAAAAGGGGCTGTCTTAAAAGACTGCCCCTTTTTTGCACGTACGCCCTGCATGGCAGATAACACTCGATTTTATTTACCGTTTTTTCGGGGTCAATTTACTGTAGAGATCCCATAAAACTATTCCGGCGCTTACTGCAATGTTGAATGAATGTTTTATGCCGAATTGAGGTATTTCTATACATTTGGAGCTTTTTTCAATTATCTCCTGGCTTACACCTTTTATCTCATTACCGAAAACAAGTACAATTTTACTGTATTCATTTGGATCAAATTCAGACAACGAAATGCTTTTGTCAGTCTGTTCTACAGAACATATTTCGTAACCTTTCTCTTTTAAATAGTTCACAGCTTCAATTCCTTTTTCATAATATTTCCATTCAACCGATTCTGTAGCTCCCAGTGCTGTTTTATTGATTTCCCTGTGTGGTGGCGTTGCAGTAAACCCCGTCAGGTAAATGCATTCAACAAGGAAAGCGTCGGCTGTGCGGAATACAGAGCCAATATTGTTGAGGCTTCTTACATTGTCAAGCACTACAATAACAGGCTGTTTATCAGCTTTTTTAAATTCCCCGACAGTTTTTCTTTCCAATTCGCTGTTTTTTAATTTTCTCATTTTTTGTCCCGGCAAGAGGTTTGTAAAAAAAAATTAAATATTTTTATGATTGTAAAGATAATCTCTATTGACAAAAAATTATTCCTATGAACCTACATGAGTACCAGGGGAAATCTATCCTGAAAAAATTCGGTGTCGCCATACCTGAAAGTGTTGTTGTCGATTCACCTGATGCAGCTGTTGAAGCTGCTAAGCAGATACAGTCAAAAACAGGAACAGACACATGGGCTGTAAAAGCACAGATACATGCCGGTGGAAGAGGAAAAGGAGGAGGGGTGAAAATAGCCAAATCCCTTGATGAGGTAAGAAAATACGCTGACAGTATATTGGGAATGACATTGGTAACTCATCAAACCGGTCCCGGGGGAAAAGTTGTACACAAGCTTCTTGTCGAGCAGGGTATTTACTACCCGGGCGAAAGCAAAGTAGAGGAGTTTTATATGAGTGTGCTCCTCAACAGGCAAACAGGACGCAATATTATAATGTATTCACCTGAAGGAGGAGTTGATATTGAAACAGTAGCAGAAAAAACCCCCCATCTTATTTTCAGGGAGGAAATTGATCCCGGAGTCGGAATACAATCTTTTCAGGCCAGGAGAATTGCTTTCAATCTTGGACTGGAAGGGAAGGCTTTCAAGGAGATGGTTCGTTTTGCAATCTCATTGTACAAGGCCTATGAAGGATGTGATGCTTCGCTTTTCGAAATAAACCCTGTTTTCAAGACATCTGACAACATGATATTTGCAGCCGATGCAAAAGTAGTTTTGGACGACAACGCACTTTTCCGCTATCCGGAATATGCAGAAATGAGGGATATAACTGAGGAGGATCCTGCAGAGGTTGAAGCTGGCAAATACGATCTCAATTTTATAAAGCTGGATGGCGATGTGGGTTGCATGGTGAACGGAGCCGGCCTGGCAATGGCAACAATGGACATAATAAAGCTCTCTGGTGGTGATCCCGCAAATTTTCTCGATGTGGGAGGATCTGCCAACGCAAAAACCGTTGAGGCTGGTTTCAGGATAATTTTAAAAGACCCCAGTGTGAAAGTGATACTGATAAACATATTTGGCGGGATAGTCCGTTGCGACCGTGTTGCCCAGGGTGTAGTTGAGGCATATAAATCGATAGGCAATATTAAAGTCCCTGTTATTGTCCGTTTACAGGGAACAAATGCAGAAGAGGCCAGAGAACTTATCGATGAATCGGGGCTGAAAGTATATCCGGCAGTTTCGATTCAGGAAGCCGCCGGTATGGTCAGGGAAATGGTTTGATTATTCGGTGTTATGATCCTTTAAAGTTGGTGGTTTTTTTAACGGGGAACATCCCGAAACCCTCATGTGCAATAAAATCTCCACTTCCACGTATATTTATAACAAAGAAAATAACTATGGATCATAACGAACAATTCAGGGAAGATTTGCAAACTCTTATTGAGCTTTTTAAAAAATATGCAGATAAGGTTTCGCAGGGTGAAATAGATGGGATGGATCCTGAGCTAGCGAGGCAGTTCAAGACCATGCTTGGCAATTATGATATGATGAAAAACGTTATACCGCAGCAGCTTCCCGAACAGTTCAGGGAACCTTTCCGGCAAATGATAAGGTCTCTTATAAATCAATTACGTGCAGAGGTGGGTGATTCTGTTTCTTTTTCTCCTCCCGTTATAGAATCGGGAGAGGATAACATCCAAACTGTTGAGGAGATTGAGGAGATCCTGAGAAGCCCCGGACTTAGCAATGAAGAGATAGATCAACTGCTTGACAGAATGAGTATGATAAAAAGAAATAAAGATGAATAACAAGATTTGACCTCGTTGTTGCAGGTCACGGCAGTATCTGCCCCGTCAATAAAGAGTTGTGAAAAACCCCTAAGATCATTCAGCATGGCTGTTTCGAAATTTTGAAACAGCCATGTTTTATTCGTATCCCTATTCTAGACTGTTTTCAAATACAAAGTACTCATTGAGATAAAAATAGTTTAGAAACAGCCCCTTTTTATATCTTGCCCCAACAACTCTCCTTTGATTGAAATTTATTCTCATTTAACAACTTCACAGAGATCAATAAGACTGCTAAAACACTGATAAACAGACTCAAGTTACGAATTGTTGTATTGGTCACTTAAATACCTTTATTCATTTTCAAAAAACACAAATTGGTGTAAAATATTATTTAAAACAATATGCCGCATTCATATTTTCTTTAATTTAATCTAAAAAAAAATGCTCAAAAATAGAGTGGAAATGTCAGATTTCTTTACTGTAACAATGTCCGGTCTGTTTTAAACAGAGGCTTTTATATGTTTAATTCCAGAATGTTATTGAATCCCGATTCCTGGAAGGTTAATAAAATCGGAGTAATCGGTCCTGGTGCTGTTGGAATGCCCATGGCTGCGCTGCTTGCTGATGCCAGGATAAAGATCGGAAGTGATAAGCCTGCGAAGGTTACTGTCGTTCAAAGGGATTCAAATACTTCGGGCTGGAAAAAGGATGCAATAAACAACGGCACTCCTGCGGCATTAACTAACGAGCCTGAACTTTGCAAAATAATTGCCAGGGCTACCAGGGAAGGTCTGCTTACAGCAACACATGACTACAACCTTATTTGTGATGCAGATGTAGTGCTTGTTTGCGTAAAAACCAGTGTAAGAAAACTTGAACCTGACTATAATACACTTATTACAGCTGTTAAAGATCTTGCCCGGGCATTGAAGAAAAGACCTGCCGGCAAGATACCCCTTGTCATCTTTGAATCGACCCTTGCCCCTACAACTGTTAGTACTTTGATATGGGATCTTTTCGATAAGAACGGGCTTACTGAGGGAAAAAATATCCTGCTCGGATACAGTCCCAGCAATGTTACACCCGGACGCCTTGTTCAATCTGTCAGAAATTGTGACAAGCTTGCAGGCGGGCTTCACCCCGGGACTTCTGATCTAATAGAGATTATTTACAAAAATATTGTAAAGGGAGCAAAAATTTACCAGACAAACTGCCTTACTGCTGAAATCGCAAAAATATTTATTAATGCTTACAGGGAAGTAAGAATGGCCTTTTCATCAGAGATAGCATGGTATTGTCAAAACAAAAATATAGACTTCGGTGTTATAAGGGAAAAAGTAAACCAGATGCTCTTTAAATCGTTAGTTAGAAATAAAATTCATAGTGATCTCAATTTTGCCGGTATTTCTTTTCCTGAAATTTGCATTGGAGAACATTGTTATTCAAAAGAGAGCGGGTTACTTTTTTGGAGATACTCCGATGCAGGTAACGATACAGCAGGAAGCATTATTCTCAAGGCAAGGCAGATTAATGAAGAAACTCCTGTAGTTGCATTCAAACAGTCAGAAGACCACTTCGGCAGACTTAAAGGAAACAGAATAGCCCTTTTAGGTGTTACCAGCAGGTTTAATCCAGGATACGCTAAAAACTCAGCCACTTTGGTTCTGGCCAACTATTTAAGAAAAAGGAGGTTTTCTTATATTTTGCATGATCCGTTTTTGAAAAATGATGACCCCGATATTTTAAAAAATGGACAGGAGAATTTCTTTTCAAATGACCTTGATGAAGTTCTCCAGGATGCCGATTATATTTTCATCTGTACTGCACATGATATATACATTGAATATTCCGATAGAATATTTTCAAATAATAAAGTAAGGGGCGTAATGGATGCATGCAATATTTATAACAATTCCGGGCCTGATTACAACGGGATTAAATATAACAGAATAGGGTTTGGAAGAGAAGAGCCATCCCAAGAACTGATCGATTTTGTATACCAGGCATATAAATCATTGGAAAAGCTGCTTGCATTTGAATTGTCCGGATTGGTAGAGTTTTACAACACCAATTTCGTATTTGATTCTTTTAACAAAGTGAATTTTTCAGATATTAAAAGCCATGTCACAGATAGTAGCGAAGGATTTTTTTTAGATGAGCGTGCGAGAACAGAAAAAATACCAGATTATAAAGGTTTCAGGAGCAAATTATTGACACAACTAAAAATTTAAAAAAGTATTGGACAATGATATTCAGTGAAACAAAATTAAAAGGAGCTTTTATTATTGAGATTGATAAAAAAGAGGATGAAAGGGGCTTTTTCGGTCGTTCCTGGTGTCGAAATGAAATGGAGCAACATGGGATTAAAGGTGTAATAGTGCAGGCTAACACTTCTTTTTCTTATAAAAAAGGGACTTTGAGAGGGATTCATTACCAGGTATCACCATATGAGGAAGCAAAGATAATTCGATGTGTTAGAGGAGCTGTATATGATGTGATAATAGATTTAAGAACAGGTTCATCAACTTTCAAAAAATGGATCGGCACGGAACTAACAAGTAATAATTACAAAATGCTTTATGTGCCTGAAGGTTTTGCCCACGGTTTTCTGACTCTCACAGATAATGTTGAGGTTTATTATAATGTAACGTCATTTTATTCGCCCGGTGCTGAAAGAGGAATAAGATGGAATGACCCTTATTTTAATATTAAATGGCCGTTTGAACCGGTTGTGATTTCAGTCAAAGACAGAGGGCATCCTGATTTTACACAGAATATGCTCAAATAATTAATATTTAAATCAAATTATAAATTGTAAATCAAAGCTTATGAAGGTGGTAATTCTCGCCGGCGGTTACGGAACACGTATTAGTGAAGAAAGTGGAATAAGGCCTAAGCCAATGGTTGAAATAGGTGGGAAGCCTATTTTATGGCATATAATGAAAATATATTCATTTTACGGAATTAATGAATTTATTATATGCTGCGGATATAAAGGCCATATAATAAAAGAGTATTTCTCCAACTATTTTTTACACATGTCTGATGTTACCTTTGATCTCAGCAACAATTCAATGCAAGTTCACCGGCATCCTTCAGAGAAATGGAAAATAACATTAGTTGACACAGGTGAAAAAACAATGACAGGTGGAAGGATAAAAAGAGTTGCTTCTCACATTGGAAATGAAACCTTTTGTTTAACATACGGCGATGGAGTTTCTGATGTTAACATAAAAGAAACTATTGAATTCCACAAAAACCAAAATGTGCTGGTAACACTAACTGCTGTTCAGCAACCGGGTCGTTTCGGTGCATTCTCACTTGGAAAGAATGAGAATATGATAAAAAGTTTTCGAGAGAAACCTAAGGGTGATGGGGTTGATAATGCATGGATAAATGGCGGCTTTTTTGTGGTGGAACCTGAGGCCCTCGATTATATTACAGACGATCAGACTATTTGGGAACATATTCCTTTGGAAATATTAGCCAAAACCGGACGTTTGGCTGCTTTCAGGCATTATGGTTTTTGGCAACCCATGGATACATTGAGAGATAAAAATGTTATTGATGATTTATGGAATAGTAAAGCTGCACCATGGAAGCTTTGGTAATAAACTTTTTACAATATAGATGTTATGAAATTTGATTTTCAAGGCCGTAAGGTTCTGGTCACAGGTCATACAGGGTTCAAGGGGGCCTGGTTGACATTGTGGTTAAAGTTACTAGGTGCTGATATTTCTGGAATCGCATTAGAACCGACAGATGAATCAGGAGCTTTTTGTGCTATGGGCATCTCTTCACTTTGTGAAGATATCCGCCAGGATATAAATGATTTCGATAAGGTATTTTCAATATTCGAAAAACAAAAACCAGAAATAGTTTTTCATTTAGCTGCCCAATCTTTAGTGCTGCAATCATATGATCAACCTTTGGAAACATTCCAAACAAACGTAATAGGCACAGCTAATATCCTGGAAGCTTGCAGGAGGTTTAAGTCTGTAAAAGTTATTATAATAGTCACAACTGATAAATGCTATGAAAATAAAGAATGGGTTTTCGGGTATCGTGAAATTGACCGTTTAGGTGGTATAGATCCATATAGTGGAAGCAAAGCAGCTGCAGAAATGCTTGTGAAATCTTATCTTGAATCGTTTTTTTCAGTGAATAATAAAACTGGTCTGGCAAGCGTACGGGCAGGAAATGTGATAGGTGGAGGTGATTGGGCTGAGAACCGGATTGTACCTGATTGTATCAGGGCATTAAAAGCCGGCAAAGCAATAGAGGTGCGTAATCCTTCTTCTGTTAGGCCATGGCAGCATGTTCTTGAACCTTTGGGAGGTTATTTAATGTTGGCACAAAAGATGCTTGAAAATCCGAAAAGGTTTTCAGGATCCTGGAACTTCGGGCCCGGCTATGAAGGGATAAGAAATGTTAAAGATCTTGTCCGATATTTAATTAACCTTTGGGGAGAAGGAGAATGGGAAAATAAAGATCTCGGAAAAAAGAATAAACCTCATGAAGCAGCCTTACTCACCCTTGATATTTCAAAGGCCAGAAATTTATTATTATGGCAACCTGTATATTCTTTCCACAAAACTGTAGATGCAACTGTTTCATGGTATAAATCTCAATCTTTGGGAGAAAACATGAAAATTAAAAGTATCAAACAGATTGAAGATTACCAGAAGTTTTTATATTCTCAGTATTCCCTGAATACATATTTTCAATAAGATTTATAGTTAAAATGAGGAAAAAGCTTATTATTACCGGAGGTACAGGATTTATAGGGAAAAATTTAATTCCTTATGCGGCAAAATATGATACTGAAATATTTGTCCTTACTAATAAGAATGACTTTTATTCAGAATATAAAAACATAACCTACATTAAATGCGATCTGTTGAATGATGATAATGTAAAAAAAACATTGAAGTTATTAAAGGCCACTCACCTCCTCCATATTGCCTGGAGTATGGCACCAAGTAATTATAATTTACCTGAAAACTTTAATTGGCTAAAATCAAGTATGTTATTGCTTGAAGAATTTCAGAAAAATAAGGGAGAAAGGGTGGTTATAGTTGGGTCTTGCTTTGAATATAATTGGGATTATGGTTGCTGTAGAGAGGATTATACTCCAATCAGTCATAATACCCTCTATGGTTCATCAAAGAACATTTTACGAGAATATGCCTTTTCATTTTGCAGTTATCATGGGATGGAGATTGCCTGGCCAAGGTTATTCTTTCTTTTTGGTCCTTTTGAGCAACCACAAAGACTAATCCCTCACATCATTACATCTCTTTTGAAAGAGCAAAATGCTACTATCATTAATGGTGAAATTTACCGTGATTACATGTACATTAAAGATAGCACCAAGGCTTTATCCAATCTTATTTTTAGTGATTTTTCCGGAGTGATAAATATAAGTACCGGAATGCCGATAAAACTTGGTGATTTCGGAAAACTTGCTGCAAGGATAATAGGAAGGCCTGATTTATTAAAAATTGAAAGCCCGAAAATAATTAAGGATAGAATTGTATATGCAGATGTTAAAAAACTTCATGACAGGTTCTTATTTGTACCATCTTATGATATTGAAACAGGACTTCAGGAAACAATAAAATGGTGGAAAGATTATGTATGAAGTTGTTATAATTATTATAGGTTTGTTTGATATAGCGTTGAAAAATAGATTTTTATATTTAGGATTAATAACAAATATTGCTTTTATCTAAAATGGAATAATACCCAATCCTCCGGGTTGGGAACAATAAGTTCCATTTGATGCTTCGGGGCTCTGCACCGGGGTAGTTCAATAAATAAAATAACAATTTATATGAGTCATATTATTATTCTTGGTGCTGGGATGGCTGGTTATGGGGCTGCAAGGAAATTTAAAGAGGCCAAAATAACAACAGATCTATTCGAAAAAGAAACTCATATCGGAGGGCATTGCGCTTCTTATATTTTTGATGATAAGTGGATATTTGATGATGGGCCTCATATTTCCTTTTCAAAGAGTCAGCGTGTTAAAGATATTTTTTCAAAGAATATAGATAATGATTATCGGGAGTTTGAGGCTAAGGTTGATAATTACTGGAAAGGCAGATGGATTAAGCATCCTGCTCAAATCAATCTTCACGGATTACCTCCTGAATTCAATGCTCAGATTCTTCAGGAAATGATTGAAATTGATAAACGTCCAATTCCCAAGGTTAATAATTATGAAGAATGGCTTTATGCGAGTTACGGCAAGACCTTTTCTGAAAACTTCCCTATGAAATATACAAGGAAATTTCATACTACAGAAGCCAGGAATATGAGTACAGACTGGTTGGGTCCCAGGTTGTACCGGCCCAAAATTTCAGAGGTTATTTATGGCATGCTATCAGAAAAAACTATTGATGTACATTATATAAAAGGATTCAGATATCCTAATAAAGGAGGTTTTGTTTCATTTATGAATGGAATATATGATACAACTCAAATACATTTTAATCATAATGTTGTAAGCATTAACCTGAAAGATAAGAAGATCAAATTCAGCAATAATAGTGTTGCCGATTATAAATATTGTTTTTCATCGTTGCCATTAAACAAGATTGTGGAGTTAATGCAAGATGCTCCCTGCGACATTAAGTCAGCTGCATCAAAACTCGATGCAACCCAGTGTGTTATAGTGAATTTTGGAATAAATCGCGAAAACTTAAGCCCTTGTCACTGGCGTTACATATATGATGAAGATTTTTATTCTACACGTTTAAGTTTCCCTCATATGTTTAATCCTCTCAACACACCAGAAGGAAACGGAAGCATACAAATAGAGATCTATTTTTCAAAAAAATACAAGCCACTGGATAAAAGTCCTGAAGACTTTATACCAATTATTAAGGATGAACTGATTAAATTGGGAATATTAAACATCAATGATGAAATACTTTTCCAAACTGCATGGTTATCTCCATATGCTCAAATAATTTTTGATCATGACAGAAAAAAGAATGTTGAGATTATACATGACTTTCTGAAAGAAAACGATATATACTTCGGAGGGAGATTTGCAGACTGGTCTTATGCATGGTCAGATGAATCTTTTCTGGCAGGAGAATTTGCAGCTGAGAAAATCCTTGAAAAGTTAGTTTAGTTTTAAACAAATCATTGATAGAATATTCACTAAAAGAATGCCTGGGATAGTTTTTTTATCATATAGATTAGATAAATAGCAGTATAAAATAAAAACCTGATTAATATGTCTGACATACGGCAAAACAGCAATAATTTAGTTTCTGTAATTATACCTGTTTACAACGGGGGCAAATATATTGAGGAGTGTCTTGAAAGTATCAGAAATCAAACCTATATAAATTTTGAGTGCATAATAAATAATAACAAAAGCACTGATAATACTCTTGAAATTGCTGAGACTTTCGCTGCTTCTGATAAAAGATTCAAAGTTTTCAATAATGATGAATTTTTAAAACAGGCAGATAATTGGAACATATCCATTTCAAGGATTTCAGATAAATCAAAGTATATTAAAATAGTTCCTGCAGATGACTGGGTGTTTCCTGAATACCTTGAAAAGAAAATCGGGCTTTTGGATAAATATCCTAATATTGGCATATGCTCATCCTACCGACTTGATGAAACAAAGGTTATTTGCGATGGTCTGGATTATTATAAGGGACCTGTTTTTTACGGGAAAGATATTCTATACCATCAACTAATTAAGGATATAGAGATTACTGGTTCTATAAATACCGTTATGTATCGTAATTCAATACTGAAGAAGTTGCCAGAATATCCAAAAATATTTAATATAAATGTTTATCATTTAGACACCATGTTGGCGTATGAGGTCTTAAAAAGATCTGATCTGGGATTCGTGTTTCAAGTACTCAGTTTCACAAGAAGACATAATGAGACTTTAACCAGTAAGATCTCCAATAAATATAATACACACATTAACTTTGATGACATTGCTCTGGGAAAAAATTTATCATTATTTCCTGACCTTGAGTCCTTTTATAAAAAACGTCGGCTTGATTATGCTTTTTATCTCCTGAAACGCCGGATTTTCCGGGACAAGAAATGTATCGACTGGCACAGGAAACACCTTGAAAACCCAATAACGTTTTCGGAATATTTCAGATCAATTCTGTCAAGGCTTTTGCTGTTGAACAGGCTTGTTAAGTATAACAGGAGCAAATTATTAAAACAAATGGGTGAAAAGAGAGTGTAATATGTAAATAGATAAAATGGAGGTTTTAATTGTCACAGATAAAAACTGTTATAATCCGTACCCCTGCGAACTGGCTCAATGTATATCCGGGAAGCTAACCAGTGGGAGTATCACTGTTGATATTAATGAGTTCCTTGAATCAAACAGCCATTTTGACATTATTCATATTCAGTGGATCGAGGAGATTTTTGGGTGGAATAATTTTAACACTGAGAAATTTTCAACACTTCTCAAAAGAATTGATTACTGGAAACAAAAGGGAGCTGCAATTGTTTGCACAATCCATAATATTCTGCCTCATTCAATACCCCGGGATTACGGTTTTGAAATTTACCGGAAGGTTTTTCAAAAAACAGATCTTTTTATTCATCTGGGTGAAGCAAGCAAAAAGATGTTTCAAGAGATGTATGGCAATGCTCTAATTAATAGCGGCAGACATGTTGTAATACCTCACGGTTTATATTCCACTTTTAAAAAAAACGTTGATAAAACTAGAGCCAGGTCATATTTCGGTATTAATGAGAATGATTTTGTAATGCTTGCTTTTGGCAGGATCAGAACCTGTGAGGAAGAAAAGCTGATATTTGATGCTTACAGGGCGCTTGAGTCAAAAAGAAAAAAAGTTATTGTATCCAATTACAAATTTAGTTGTAACAGGTTAAGCAGAATTATTCAAAAAACCAAACTGGCTGTTAATAAAGGTGTTATTGCTAGAAGCGGGTTTGTGAAAAAGGATATGGTACCTTACTATTTTGCTGCATCCGATATAGTTATCATTCCCAGGATTGAGGCCCTGAATTCAGGGAACCTGTTGCTGGGATTTTTTTATGAAAAAGTGTTAACGGGACCGGATTCCGGAGTTGTCGGGGAAATATTGAAAAAAACCGGCAACCCTTCTTTTATACCCGGGAATAAAAGCTCATTGTCAGCTGCAGTAAACAATGCCTTGAAACTGGCTGAAAACAGCAACAAGGGACATGAAAACTTTATTTATGCAAATAAAAACTACAACTGGGATAAAATTTCGGAGATGCATCTGAAAGCATATGAATCGGTAATAAAAATTTGATATATTGACGTTCAGACGTAAATTTTTCAAGAATGTTGTTACGCTGGGAGGATATAATTACAGTACCCAGGTTATTAATTTTATGGCAACTGCCATTCTTTCCAGACTACTATTGCCTTCCGAATATGGTGTTGTTGCACTGGTAACAGTCTTTACGGGGTTTATAATGATCTTTACCGATGCAGGCCTTTCTTTCGATGTTATCAGGAGTGATTATAAAAAAACTTATCACAAATCTATTAGCAACCTTGCATTTTTAATGGGGGTTGCCTTGTTTTTACTTATGTGTTTGCTTGCATATCCAATAGCTCTTTTCTATGACAATATGAAATTGATTTTCCCGACAATTGTGCTCTCTTCTCTTTTTATTATCAAGACCATAAATATAGTTCCATACGCCCTGCTTTCAAAAGAGCTTAAGTTCAATTTTATGGGAAGGACAACTTTTATTGCAAACCTTATTTCAGTTTTTTTCATGATCATTTTTGCTTATTTCGGGTTTTCTTACTGGGCACTGATTCTTCCACAGCTATTGGCTTCTGTATTTATTTATTTTTTTTACTCCCGGAAAGCAAACTTCCCTTTTCGGCTATATCCCCACAAGTATACAGTGGCAGGGTTCAGAAAGGCAAAGAGCATTATGGGTAATCTGACCGGATTCAATCTTATAAACTACTGGTCAAGAAATGCTGACAATCTGATTGTCGGGAAAGTATACGGAGAAGCATCGCTAGGGATCTACAACAGAGCCTATCGTCTGTTAACCCTTTCTCTTAGTCTTATAACCGGATTGTTCGGCAAGGTGCTGTATCCAAGTTTAAAAAAGCTGCAATCAGAGGGAGGTTCAATACAAAATGAATATTTGAATGTTTTGGGTATAATAAGCTTGCTGAACTATCCCATTGCCTTTATCCTGATTGTTTTTCCCGAGTCTTTTGTTTATATACTATGGGGGGAAAACTGGATGGAAGTTGCTCCTTTTCTACCCTATTTTGGGTTGCTTGTCTTAAGCCAGACATTAATATCCACAACCGGAAACATATTTATTTTGTTCAGAAAAGAGAATGTTTTGATGTATGTGGGAATAGTCTCTGCTGCTATAATGGTAGGCGCCATCATACTTGGGTCGCTCTTTTCGGTGCTGGATATTGCACGGTTTTATACCTTAAGCTACCTGGTTTTTATTATCCCGATAAACCTGGTATATGGGTTTGGTAAAACTTTTGGATTTGAACTACGAAAAGTGCTTAAATTCTGGGGACCGAAACTGTTATTATCCTGTATAATACTCTTTTCAATATGGAGTGACAGGTATGTTTTGTCGGTAACAGCCATTTTTCTTTATCTGCTGCACCTTTTATATTTTCAAAGAAGCGATATTGTAAAGTTTTTTGCTTTTGTAAGTGAAAAGGTTGTTGCTTTAAAATATAAATATTGTTACAGGAAAAATTGACCGTATATCTTTTATCAACAATATGATGAAAGCCCCATCAGCCTTTGGCAGACAAAATAATATACAGATGAATGAAAAACCAGTAATTGTAGTTGTTGCGTATAACCGGTTAGATTCTTTAAAACGGCTGCTTTATTCATTAAATAAAGCCACTTATCCGGTTGATACAAAGCTTATAATAAGCATTGACCATTCTGAAGGTAAAAATGCTATTGTTGATTATGCAGAAAAATTTGAATGGGGTGCCGGAGAAAAGGAAGTAATTGTACACACCGGAAACCTGGGACTCCGAAATCATATTATAAAGTGCGGCGATCTTTCATTGAAGTACGGTTCGGTTATAATACTTGAAGATGACCTGTATGTTTCTCCCTTTTTTTATGATTATTCACTTCAGGCAATGAAGTTTTACTCCAGACATGATAATATATCAGGAATCGGTCTCTTCAATTACAAATACAATGAGAGGGTGAATCCGGAACCTTTTTCACCCGTTATTGATGCCTCGGATGTTTATTTTCTTCAGTATGCCTGCTCGTGGGGTCAGCTATGGACATCAGGGCAATGGGCCGGGTTCAGGCAATGGTATAATACCGGGCCTGATTTAACGAAGATACAAGGTGTTCCTGAGCATGTTCTTTGGTGGCCGAAAAGGAGCTGGAAAAAATACTTTATTGGGTATATGGTTTTACACAATAAGTATTTTGTATATCCCCGGGTATCACTGACTTCAAATTTTGATGAAATAGGATCAAACAGAAGATTATCAACTTTTGAGTTGCAGTCAACATTATTGATTGAAAGAAAAAAGTTTGCTTTCAGGGAATTGAGTGAATCATTAGCAGTTTATGACTCCTACTTTGAAATATTGCCCGGGTTGGTCCCAGGGTTTAACAAAGTCTTTCGTGGTTATAATTTTGCAGTCGACCTTTACGGCAATAAGAACCCTGAAGTAATAAAGGAGGATTATTTGCTGACCACAAAGAAATCAACTAAATACCTTTATGGTTATGCCAGGGAGATGAAACCGCATGAAATGAATGTTTTTTTCAACATTCCGGGTAATGATATTGTTTTATGTAAGAAGGATGATCTTTTACCTGAAACAGGCAGGGAAAAGATATTAAAGTTTGTGAAAAAGTTCAACTACTATTACAGGAGTACGCTGTCATTCTGCGAGTTGATAAAGTTCGCGATGTTCAGGATCTACAGAAAGTTGGGATTGTTTGATAAAAACCATAAAGTACCCAAATGATAAAAAAAATAGTAATATTTTTAGTCCTGTTCAGTTCTGCTTCATTCTTCAGGATAATATTTCTACCCGAAAGGATTATTTTTCTTTCACAATTCGGAGTTGCTGCAATGATGTTTGCAGTTATTTTAGTTGATCAGATATACGGTAAGGAAAAGAAAACCGAACTGAATTTTAGAGACCCTGTATTACTGATCTTTACAGGTGTGTTTCTAAGTATGATTATTGCAAGTGCTTACCATAATCAGAGTTATATTTTAACATTCTGGGCACAGCGGTTTATGTATTTTTATCTTTTCTATTTTTTTCTGCATGTTTTAAAACCAGATATAAAAGAACTGGAAAAAATAGTGCTTACACTCGGTATTTTGTATGCAGTTTCTTTTTTAATACAATACATAATTTATCCTTCAATACTATTCAGTGTCAGACAGGATGTTGAAAGGGGCACAATTCGGATATTCATTCCAGGGTCTTCATTTATGGGACTTTCGCTTTATATGTGCCTTAACAGGTTTTATAAACAGAATAAGCTGCGTTACGTTTTTCTGGTTGTTATTTTTATATCAATTATGATCCTTACCGGAACGCGGTATGCACTCGCTGTTACTTTTCTTGCTATAATAGCGAGTTTAATATTCAGTAAAATCATCAGATCAAGGTATGTTATTTATACCCTTATATTAATTGCTATTATACCCCTCTTCTATATTTTCGAAGAGATTTTTGTCGGGATGATTGGTGTTTCTGAAGAACAAGCAGTAGATTTTCAGGAAAATGTCAGAATACGTGCAACGAGGTTTTTTTTAGATGATTTTTTCCCGAATACGCTTGCATATATTTTTGGTAATGGTCAGGATCACATGGGATCTACGTATGGAATTCATGTTAACTATTATAAACTAGCTTATGGATTTTACCAGTCTGATATTGGGGTTATAGGCGATTTTTCCAAATTCGGACTTTTCTTTGCAGTTGGTGCAATGTGGTTACTTGTAAAAGCATGGAGGGCTCCTCTCACCCCTGAAACCTCATATCTTAAGTTTTCATTGTTAAGCTCAACACTTGTTTTGCCGGTTGCAGGTGTGTTTTCAAATCCATTTTCAATAGCAGTGCTATGCATAATAATGTATATTTTTGATATAAATATTAAAGAGAGAAAACAAGCAAGGAATGAAACCAGGATATAATATCATAATAATAATGGCGATTTCATTTGCCTGTACTTACGATCCAGACGCTTTAGATCCGGTAAATGACAGGGGTGTCAGTATTTATGAATCGAACCCATGGTACTGGGAATACAATGGTCAGCCTGTAGTATTGCTTGGAGGTTCATATGAAGATAATTTGTTCCAGTTCCCGAACGATTATTATAAAGGCAGGGGAGGGATGACAAACTGGACACTTGAGGAGCATCTGGACAAACTTGTTGAAGCCGGCGGAAACTACCTGAGAAACACTATGTCATCCAGAAATCCCGGTAACAGGTTCCCATACCTGAAGGTTTCCGGAACACATGGCAATAATACAAGTACAGACATATATGATCTTGACACGTGGGATGAGGAGTACTGGAAAAGATTTGACCATTTTCTGAATGAATGTTATAAGCGTGACATAATAGTTCAGATAGAGATATGGGATAAACATGACCTTCACCTCACCGAAACCGAAGCTTATTCTCCCCAGACAAGGGGTATTGATAATACAGGATGGGAATCTCATCCTTACAATCCTTTGCGCAATATAAACTATACTTCCGGTGAATCCGGATTGCCTGAAATTATTGATTACAGGCCGGGCACATCCGCATCCCCTCATCCCTTTTTTTATTCAGTTCCTTCCCTGTCAGAAAGTGGTTATGCCCCTGCGCCGGTTGTGCTTTATTACCAGGAGAGATATGTGGAAAAACTGCTTTCAGTTTCACTCAAATATAATAATGTACTTTATTGTATGAATAATGAAATTGCCCAGCCAGCTGAATGGGGAGAATATTGGATAGATTATGTAAGAAGCATCGCAGCTGAATCGGGAAAAAATGTCTTCTGCAGCGATATGAGAAGGGCAACAGATTTTCGGGATGGGCTGCATCACCTTATAATGCAAAAAGGCGAATATGACTTTTTTGAAACTTCACAAAGTTCTTTAAGGCACGGAGATAACCATTATAATGAACTGATTTATGCCAGGAATGAAATTAAGGAGGGGGATAAGGTAAAACCGATGAACAATGTTAAAATATATGAATCCGGAAGTGAACCACTTAGAAGAATGTGGAGATTGATCTTTTCCGGAGCTGCGGCTGCAAGATTTCACAGGCCCGGCTATACACAATATTTTTGGGGCAACGGGCTAAACAGTAATGCTAAAACCACTATCAGAAGCCTTAGGATGTTCACTGACGAGATGAATATCTTCAGATGTGAACCGGATAATTCACTTTTATCAGGCAGGTCGGCAAATGAGGCATATTGTCTTGCTGAGATAGGGGAGCAATATGCAGTCTATTTTAGTGACGGGGGAAATATTGAAATTGACCTCAGGGGTGTTACGGGTATTTTCGAAATTAAGTGGTTGAATATTGAAAGCTCTCAATGGGGTGAGGTTTCAACAGTAACAGGCGGAGGATTTGTGCCACTTGCAACTCCGGGAACAGGACAATGGGCTGTTCTTTTGGTCAAAGAAAAATGAACAGGGTACAGGTTCTTCCTTATGGATTTTTTAACCAGTATTTTTTCTCGACTTTCCAGTAAGATCCCATTTCGTAATCAAAAGATTCAGGTTCAAATCTTGCCATACCGGAAGCATCATAATGGGTAAGCTCGCCGAAATATACCTTGTTATCATAACTGTAAAGATCTACTCTGACTGCATCAAAACCTGCGGAAAGTTTTTCTGCCAGATCTGTCAGATAACTCAGATTTGAAGGTTTTTCAAAAGGAGTGGTCATATTATTATATCCGGGGTTATACACGGGAAGCGCTTTCCAGTCGGGTTGAAAATACCCTGCAAGATCTGTCTCGCCGAACCTGTTTTCAGAAACCCTTATAACCCTGCATTTTCCATGAAAACAATAGAATTTATAATCCCTTGGCAGACTATTTCCTTTTGTCTGCAGTAGCTCCTCAATAATGATCTTTCGTTTAATATTCCTGTAAGCCCACTCATAATTGTACAAGCCATAATTAACCTTAAGCCACTCTTTGCATTTCGATATAATCTCCTCTCTTAACTTCTCTTTGTTTCCAGTTACAAAAATATGCATTCTGCTTCCCTGGTTGGGTTTGACAACAAAATTTTCAGGAAGAAGGTCAAATGGGATTTTTTCAGGTTTATCGGTAACATGATAAAGGGGAATCAGTATTTGTTCAGCTGTATCCTTGCCAAGTGTATCCCTGACATATTCCCTGACCATATATTTATCAGCTGTGACAGTCAGCAAAGGATTACGATCATGTAGCTTTTTCCAGATTATCTTTTCATTGTAGGAACGAGGGAAATCCAGGTTCACGTCATAGCCCATTCTATGTCTGAATTTTTTTTTAATCATTCTGTATCCCAGAAATATATCGGAAAATAATTTCAGATCAGCATAAATTTTGTTTATAGAAGGAGGGAAGTATTCCATCAGATAAACATTTCTGTTGCTGTTTTGCGGTAATTTGGAGGGCTGTTTCATCTGAAATTTATTATTGAATTTATGGTCTCATTTATATTGGGTTAACCTGAATTAACAAGTCTTTATATTGATATTTAACAAAAAAAACCTCTTTTTGTTTCTCTTCGAATATCATGTTAAAATATTTAATATCTTTAATGAAAGATACAAAAAAATTAAACGAGGGGTTAAAAAACAAAATATATTTAAAATCTGTGCCTTGTAATTAATCTGACTCGTTTTCAAGAATATGAGTTAAATTTATTCAGATGCCTGATATAACAGTAGAAAAAATTGAATCTCCGCAAAACTGGGATGAAGTGGTTGATAGTTTTCAGGGAAGTTTATTTATTAAAACAGCCTGGTTGAAAACAGTTGCAGGAGAAAACAGAGTTCCGGTTTACTTCAGGTTTAAAGAAAACGGTAAGATGGCCGGATTGTTGGGTGGACTCGATATTTCGCTGAACCAGGGGAAAACCAGGCAGTTGTTTTTTTATTCAGGTATTGTAACTTCCGTTAATGAGCCGGGTTTGATAGGGAAATGCAAAACCGGATTATTCGAATATGCAAAAAGGAACCATTACATGAGGCTCTCCATAAGATCGTATGATTATCTGAAAACTGTACCCGGCAACAAAACTTTATTCAAAATAAAAGAGCGCGTGGAATATATAGTTCGATTGGACAAGAGCAAAGAGGATGTAATAAATGGGATACATAAAGATATGAGGCGAAAGGTTAGGAGAGCTTGTGAAATGGGAATGACTTTTCATAAAAGCCGGTCAGTTGAAATGATTGATGAACTGATCAGTGTAACGGAACAGACATATCGTGTAAGACAAATTAAGGGGTATGGCCCTTATGAGCATTTTTACCTGCCCTTTTTTTCCGGGAAAGAGATGAGAAAACTTGTAAGTAACGGTCACGGAGATTTTTTCTATACAATGATCGATAATGAAATATTAAGTATCGGTTTTGTTTTTTGTTCCAACCGGAGAGCTTATGCATTATTTGCCGGCACTACAATCCGGGGATATAAGTGTTATTCTCCTTCATTCCTTTTTTATAATACAATTTGCAAGTTGAAAGACAAAGGATTCAGTTATTTCAATGTTGGGGGTGTTCAGCACGATGAAAGGAATCGCGGACTTAAACAGTTTAAGGATAAGCTGGGAGCAGATGTGGTAACTTCATTCGAAGAATGCTCAAACTTTTTGACTCCCCCTTATAAGTATTTGAACCCGTTACTTGATTTTAAATATTTTCTGCTAATGGTCAAAGTATTGCCGTGGAGACTGAAAAAGGCAGTAATATTTGTAATTGACAAAATAATAAAAAAAAGGGACTGCTATTGAAGCAGTCCCCAAGATTTTGATCTATCGTTATGAGTAGTCTTCCCTGTATTAAGTTATCAGAGTGGAATTATCTCATTGTCAAATACCTCGTTTTTCCCGAAAGCTTCATTCCCCAGTCTTAATGGATTAGCTACATTAGTGATCACGTTTTTGTATATCTGAAATTTTGAAGAGTTACTGTAGACAGCTGTTCCGGTATATCTTGTTCCATCATAGGAGCTCCCTGACATGTAATTGTTTCTTATGATAATTGTATGATGATTGTTCTTATTTCCTCCAATAACATTTCCGAAATAAAGAATTGCCCCGCCATCAGGTACAGGCATTGGCCCGTAAAGCTGGCAATTTTCTATAATTCCGTCAACAGAATGGACTCCATTATGATGTGGGTTTACTATTATCGAAAACTTATTGCCGGTATCGGACCTGTCTACAATACTATTGTGTATATGATATTTCCCCCTAAATGTGGTTATCTGAATACCATCTCCTGACGCTACAGTTTGGTCGGTTGTGGGAGTCCATTTTTGATTTACCCTGTGTATATGACAATAAGCAATTTCTATGTTGTTGTCAGCACTCAGATCGAGCTGCTGGATGAAAATCCCGTTTCTGCTTGCACCACTTACTTCGCACCCTATAAATCTTACATTTCTTGACCACACCCATGAACTTGACATTTTTACATTAAATGCGGTACCGCCAGGTTCATGTTCATTCATTTTCCCGAACTGGATGTAGCTGACTACAATATCTCTGACAACTATATTCCCTCCGGAAAAAACAAGACCGCCTCTTCCCGAGGCTTTTATTGCCGGCCTGTCGCCTTCCCCGTATGTCCCGATAAGTATGTTACCCACCTTGAATTCGTAATGGCCTGTTGTTACTGTGTAGCTTGTTCCTCTTTTTATGAGATAAGCAGTATTTGTTCTTTGCGGTGCATGATTCAGGGTTCTGTAAGGCCTTTCGAATGAGCCGTCAGATTCACCTGAGTAATTTGGGTTAATATAAATTATGTTACTGTAATCTTCAGCTGAGGGTATTTTAGCATCATAATAGTTGTACACTTCGCTGGTAAATATGTCAGCCAGCGTTTTTCTGGTAGTGTCAATTTCTTCTGATGGATTTCCCGGCTGTATGGGTTTTTCAATTTCAGGCTTGATTTTTTCTGTACAGCTGATCAGTAATAGTCCTAAAAAAAATAAAAATAATTTCATAACACATCCTCTTACAATTTGTTTTGACATCCAAATTAAAGTAATAATCTACCTTTGATATTATAAAATATTCAATATTAGCAGACAAATAGTTTTTAATTAAAGTTATTCAAATGCAAATAAAACTACTTTTTTTAAAAATTAATAATACTGATTGTAATTTAGAATGATTTTTAATCTTGTTATCTTGATAGTTTGTCAATATTTATCGTACGTTCGTCATAAAAAATTTGTTTCAAATTTTTTTTCAACAGGTTAATTTTTTTTAAAATTCCACTTTAAGTGAAATTTTAGAAAAATATCAGGATCATTCCAATAAATGAATAATTTGCACTAAGGACGGGGATTGACTAATATATATTGAAAGGAGATTAAAAAAGTAATTGGGATTCTTCAAACTGAATAATTATCCTTTGTACCGGTCAAGACAAGAAATATCAGGGTGTACCGATGGGATTTCAGTTTTCAGGAAGGTTGAATATTGGAAAATGAATTCCCCATGATTCTGAAGACTCACAAAAAGACATGTATAAATGTGGGGAATCTATCGGATTGAAAAGTAAAAGTTCATAGTCTTAATTAGGTGAAATATTGATAAATAATTTACTAAACATAATTTATACAGATGAAATATTTTAATCTTTTTTTAAAAAATAATTGTCAATTGTATTTTTCATATCTCTGCCCCATGCATCCCAGTTCAATCGTTTCTCAAAAAAATCCCTGCTTGAACTGATAAGCTTGTAGTATTTTTCATCAGAGTTATAAAGTTCAATGATTTTCTCCGCAAAATCCCGGGGGCTTGCATCATACTTCAAAATGTACCCGGTTACACCGTTAACTACCACCTCTTTTATTCCTCCTGTATCCCTTGATATTACCGGGAGGCCATATGCAGCAGATTCACAAAATGCTACAGCCAAGCACTCAGCCCTGACAGGGAGGAGAAAAAAATCAGAATTAAACATTATTTCATCAAATTGTTTTTTCCCTTCACCGGAGTTTTTATTGATATAGGTTATAACTTCCACATCTTTGTCAATGTACTCAGAGGGCGGGGAGCAGCCTACTGCAATCAGTCTGACTTTAAAACCGAGCGCCCTGATATAATCCATTGCCTCATACGCAATGTCAAAACCTTTCCTGTGCCAGTCACGTCCGATAAACAGCAATCGGCAAACATCAGTTTTTCTTTTTTTCAGGATTTTTTCCCTGCCGGGAATGATATCAATATTTGCACCTCTGGGTATAATAGAAACTTTTTCTGGTGGGAAGTTATAATCACGCGATACAGACATTGCCGCCCATCTTGAAGAACATATGATCAGCGAGGCCTGATTAATTGCTTTTTGTTCAATATAATTGCCTTCCCTTTCGGAGAACCGGAAAAGATTCGAATAATTTGAGTAATAGTTATGAAGTAAATTAAAAGTAGCATCCGTTGAATAAATCACCGGTAACTTTGTTTTTAAAAATGCTATTTCACATGAAGATTTTTCAGCGAAAACAAAATCATATTTTTTCTTTCCAAGTTTTCGGGAGAAAATAATTCCGTAAATCCAGGATATTATTATGCTATGTGAATGGTTATATTTTTTAGATGTAAATCTATTAAGAAAATTTGAGATCTTTATAATTATGGTTATGAGCAGGTTTTTCACAGGGCCAATATAGTGAACATTGCCGCAGTATTTTTTAAGGGCTGCTGACTGATAGTAATATATGCCGGACGATTCGTTTTTATCAAGAGGGTCTTTGGAGGTCAGGTAAGCAATTTCATAGCTCATTTTTGAAAATTTTAGTTATTATCCAGTGCAAACAGCTGGAAAAGATAAAATCTCTTTTTTCTGGTTCCTTTCACAAGGCCCCTCCATAAAAGACCTCTCAGGATCTTTCCCTTTTTTGGATCAAGGATGCGCCGGGTATTATTGAAGTGTGAAATCACAAAATAATACATACATACTAATGAACATGCTATATACGGCTTTCTGAAAAGATCGTGAACAAATCTTATTACAAAATAAACATAACTGTATCTCAATTTATATGCACCGATCCCCTTTCTTTTACACCCATGTAAAAGAGAATATCTTCCGATTGGCCTCTTCTGTTCATATAATATATCAGAAAAAACCTCCGTTATGTAACTTTTCCCAATGGCAGCAATATTGTCAGCACAATCCCATCCGAGATCTTCCTGCAATCCGCCAATATCTTCATAACACTCTTTGCTGTAAATTTTAAAGTCACCAGAAGTGTGCCAGTCGGGTGTAGATACATATATCCTTCTGTTATTTTCCTTTATATAAGCCAGAGGAGATGCTATACCTACCCTTCTTCCATTAACCCTGTTGTATATATTCAGGAAAACGTTCCGGTCAAAACTTACATCAGCATCCATTTTTACTAAATAGTCGTATTCAATTTTGTGATCGTCAATAAATTTTTTCCCTGCATCAAATATTTTAACTATCTTGCCGCCAAGCGAGTAGCTTTTCTCTCCCGTATAGTTCATATACAGCAGTTTTGGATAGCTGTTTTGCATTTTTTTTACAATAACAGCTGTTTTGTCAGTAGAATCATTATCGGCAACCAGCACACACTCCGGCGGAACAGTTTGTTGAATAAGTGACAAAATTGTCGATTCAATATTTTTCTCCTCATTTTTTGCAGGAATAATAACTACATACTTCATTCCATTATAATTTTTAGCTACTTAAAACACTTTTAAAAATCGTTAATTATCATTATAGAGTTTCAGTACTTCTGAAATAGCTCATTTCGCCCACTCGTGATTGATCACAGATATTTGTCTGTGAAAAGCTGACGGGGCTTTTATCCCGGACTTTTTTACGGTTAAAAATGATACATTTATCAAAAATTACCGGCTTTTTCACTATGTTTAAGTAATTTGTCAAAATAAGCAAGGGTAAATTGTGTAATTAAATGTAGTATAATATTAACAATATGAGCAACAATTTGTTCTGAAAAGTAAGAATATCTTAAAATGAAACTCAACACTGTTGAAAAAGAGATAATAGCAATTATTATTCCGGTTCATAACGGTATAGGTTTTACCAGGAACTGCTTAAATATGTTGGTGCCTCAAATTTCAAAGACGGTTTCTCCCCGTTTCAAATATGAGATTATTGTTACAGACGATGGATCAACTGATGGGACTTCCGGCTGGATTAAAGAGAATTACCCGTCGGTTCACATTGTAACCGGAAACGGAGATCTTTGGTGGAGCGGCGGAGTAAACAAAGGGGTTGTCTATTCTCTTGAGAATTTAAAAGCAGAATACATATTGTGGTGGAATAACGATATTATACCTGCTGAAGATTATTTCAGTCGTTTACTTGAAATAACCAGTGAATATACCCGCGATACAATTATCGGTTCTAAAATATTTGTCTTCAATTTAAAAAATGTTCTTTGGGGAATGGGTGGCAAATTCGACTCTGTAACCGGAACCAGGCACATGTATTTTGAAAACACAGCAGACCGGGAGGATTTTTCTAAACCAATGGAGGTTGATTGGTTCCCTGGCATGGGGACTATTCTTCATAAAAGTGTTTTTGAAAAGATCGGAATGCTGGATGAGAAGATATTTCCGCAATATCATGGAGACAGCGATTATACATACAGGGCTAAGAAAGCAGGGTTTAAACTTGTTGCTCATCCCGGGCTTGTGATTTATAATGATACTTCGAATACCGGACTGAAACACAGTGGAAGCTTCAGGGAGCTTTGCCTTTCTCTTTACAGTATAAAATCTAATTATAATTTCAGGAAAGATGTTGCATTTTACAGGAAGCATTCAAAATCCTTTTTTGCCTATTTTATGCTGTTTAAAAAGTATTTCAGGTATATAGGAGGTTTTTATAAGTGGAAACTTCTCAATGCTTTTGGGATTAAAAAAAATGGATAAGGGTTCAAAAATAAGGGCATATATTTATCCGGTTACAAACAGGCTTAGAACTGGTGTTTATAACCCCTACATTGACAATTTCATGAATTCAACAGATGAATTTGTTGAATTCATGAACAAGGAATATCCTTCAGATACGGGGTTTTTAAATATTGTAAAATTCATTTCAGGTGTCGATGTGCTTTTCCTGAACTGGATTGAGGATCTGCCTGACAAAAAGGGAGGCTTGATACAGACAGTTTTTTTTCTTTTTATATTAAAACTAAAAAAAATATTCAGAATTAAAGTTATTTGGACTTTACACAACAAAATTACACATACCTCAAATAATCAAAGATTGAAGAAATTCATCTTTTCCGCATTGCTAAAAAGAAGCGATATGATAATAACTCACTCCAGGGAAGGGATATCCTTTGCTGAGACTTACATGAAAAGTGCATCCTCAAAAGTCTTTTATTTCCCGCATCCTGTAGTTCCGAAAGATAATCATCAAGCAAAAGACAAAAAATATGATATCCTTATATGGGGAACAATTTCTCCATATAAGCACGTGGACTCTTTTCTGGATTATCTCCGGGATAATGATTTACTTGACAGGTACAGCATTATGATTGCCGGAAAAATAACTGACTCAGTTCTGTCAAAAAAAATTAAACAATATGAAAGAGAAAATATTACTATTCAAAACAGGTTTATTTCCAATGAAGAACTTACCCAATTAATAAATATTTCTTCAGTAGTTCTCTTTACTTATTCAGCAGATACTGTATTAAGCTCAGGTGCACTTATGGATTCGATAGCCCATAAATGTCTTGTTGCAGGTCCGGGAACAGGTGCTTTTGCAGATCTCGGGGAGATGGGAATAATTGAAATATATAACAATTTTCATGAGCTGACTGAAATTCTGGAAAAAACCAGAAATATTGATATGAAAGCCTTATCCAATAAAATTGAGGATTTTATAAATTCACATACATGGATTGATTTCAGTAAATCATTAGCTTCGCGAATAATGGCATTAAAATAATTAAAATATGCAGCAAAAGTTTGTTGTAAATTTCATTATACTTATTGATTACACTCTTCCAGGAGTAGTTTCCTGAATAATTCCTTGCCGCCTGGCTTAATTTCTTGTAAGTAAGTTCATCTGTTTTTAACATACCTGAAATTATATCAGCAGTTTCTTCTTGATCACTAAAATTGCACAAATACCCAAATGAATTATTTTTCAGGAATTTTTCAAAACTAGGGATTCTGTTTAAAACACATAAAGTGCCTGAGGCCATTGCTTCAATAACTGAAATACCAAAACCTTCGTATTCTGAAGCAGAAACAAAAATAAAAGCACTTGAATACAAATCTTTAAGCTCACCTTCACTCACCTTCCCCTTAAAAGAAATGTTATTTTGAACATTTAATTTTTTGGCGTAATTGGTTAATCCACAAGAAAGATTTTTACAGTCAGGACCAACAATATTCAATTTTGCAGAATAGCCTTTTTCATTAAGACGTGCAATAATTCTGATTAAAAGGTCTATCCTTTTGTGGTGGTCTAATCTGCCCACATATAAAAGTTCTCCTTTTTGGGCATTTTTTGGCGTGTTTAAATAAGGTTCAATATCAACACCGTTTTCAATAATGATAATTTTATCATTAATTTTTTTAAAAATGGTTAAATCGTTATCACTACATCCTATCAGCTGATCATATAATTTGAGAACAAACTTTGTTACGGTCGCGAAATAGAACTTTTTAAAAATATGCCCCCATTTTGTATGGAAATAACCACCATGGGTTGTCAGGATTATTTTTTTTTTTTGAAATATTTTAGTTAATGCAATAAAATCAGCAAAAAAATCGACTGCATGAACATTTATTAGGTCATATATTTTCAGGTAATTATATACAGATGGCGCAACAGGATATTTTTTGCTGAAAAAGAAGGGGATGCGTATAATCTTAACACCTGAAGTATGTGCCTCATAAGCTGATAGCTTATTGTTGGTTATGAAATCCCTGTTCAATGTTAATATTGTTACATCATATCCGTGAAGCACCTGGTTCCTGGATAGATTATACACATAGTTTTCCAGTCCTCCAATCATTGGATAAAACTGACGAACAATATGTAATATTTTTTTTGGGTTATTATTCATTTTAAATTCAATTGGACTCAAAAAATTGTTTAAACCGGACTAGTTTATCAGTTTTCTTTTAAAAGTTAATCTTTGCTTTTGTTTGAATCTCAGATATAAAATCAAACTTCTGTCTTCAAGTTGTGATTTGTTATTAATATAAGCATGCAGAAAACCGATTATGTTTAATAATCCCGCAACAAAAAAAGGCTTTTGAAACATTCTGTATAATCCTCTGATAATTGCAAAAACCGGGAGATACCCCAAATAGTGCTGTCTTTCTCCGGCTTTAATTTCACGTTTCATAATATTTTTCTGTTTGTGCCCTATTGGCTTAAAATGAACCAGAACAAGATCTCTGAAACTTTTAGTTTCCCAGCCAAGTACCTGGGCCTTTAATTCATCAATAGTATCCCATCCCAGCACTTTTTGTAAACCGCCAATTCCTTCCCAGCATTCTCTTCTGTACATCTTGGCTGCTCCCCTTACGTGATCATCCGGCATTTTGTCAATAACAAGCCTGTTTCTCCTGTACTGGAAAGTTTTTCCGCTTGCCATTCCAAGTTTCGGATTATACTTAAACCTGTCAAGTAGTGATTCAAAATAATTTTTATCAAATTTCAGATCGCCGTCAAGCTTAACAATAAATTCCCAGTTATTGTATGACAGATTATTAAATCCTTCATAAAAGGCCTTTACAACACCCGCACCAGGATTGTGATTTGCAGGCGGGCGTTTAATAGTTTTTATCCAGTTGTACTTTTTTACATATTTATTTATAATATCTTCAGTTCTGTCAGTAGAACCGTCATTTACCAATATGTATTCAACCGGCCTGACTGTTTGATCCAAAACAGATTTTATGGTTTCCTCAATGAAATTTTCTTCATTTCTTACAGGTGAAATTATTATATAACTTGACATAATTTTGGGTTAAACCCTTTTTTTAAAGGGAGTAATATGAAAAAAAAACAAAACATTCCCGATTATATACCTTTTCCAGAGCCTGACGGGTTCGCTTATCAACCTGAATACCCACTCCATGTTCATTTTTCTCATCCATAACGGGGCACGCTTAACCCTTCCGGATAAGAAATCGAGTATTGCCCCGCCGGCAATTATTATTTTAATATTCTCAAGCTTCTCTTTGTTTACTGATGCCCAAAGTTCCTGTTTGGGCACCCCCATCCCAAGCACCAGCAGTTCCGCCCCTGAGTTGTTAACCTTTTCAAGCACTTCATTTTCTTCTTTATTACTGAAGTAACCGGAAAGGCA